>WSZY01000083.1 GCA_013139875.1 Mariprofundaceae bacterium
GGATGAATCCATCTTTGATTATCACCTCTCCCTTGCTACATTTCACACCCTGTCGAGCCTTTTCATGCTTGAGTAAGGAGTGCCGCCATGACTGATTGTCTCTTTTGCAAGATTGCCGCAGGTGAAATTCCCTGCAATAAAGTTTATGAAGACGAGGATTTCCTCGCTTTTAATGACATCAATCCGAAAGCCCCTGTGCATGTACTGGTGATTCCCAAGCACCACCTTACATCACTCAATGATGCCGATGATCAGGATATCGGCCTGTTGGGGCTGCTGATGGATGCCACCCGGAAAGTGGCAAAAGAGCTGGGTGTGGATGATCCGGGCTACCGCGTAATCCTCAATGTTGGCAAAGGTGGTGGTCAGGAAGTGTTCCATATCCATGTTCATATTCTGGGCGGCAAAGTTCTTCCGTTTTGAGTCCCCGACGAAAGCGCCCACGCTCCAGGCTGATACCTGCCTATAACAACATGGCCGAAATTCTTGGCCATGATCGTTTTACTGAACTGGTAGCCATCTCACAACTGCGCCGCATCTGGGCTGATATTGTCGGGCCGATGATGGCAGCGCGCACCGAACCGATAAGTATTGAGAAGGATGGTGATGTGAACTGCCTGTTCATTGCCGTAGATCATCCGATTATGTCACAGCAGATTCGTTTTTTGAGAGATGACATTCGTAAAGCCTGTTTCAAGCGCTGCCAGATCGAGTCGCTGGCTAAGGTTCGCACCCGTGTTCAAGCCGGTGCGGGGATCAAGCCGAAAAAGAGACCGTTTGTTAAAAACAACATATCGCTAACAGATAAAAAGCGTGTTGCATTGGAACTTGAAAGCATCAAGGATCGCGCCCTGAAACGGGCCATCTATGATGCACGTGTGGCCCAGTTAAGATTCAGAGACCTTCCTGAGGAGAACAGATGAAGAAACTGCTCGTACTTTCCATGATGGCCATTTTCACCCTGACGATGGTCGGTGTTGAAGATGCCGATGCACGCCGGTTCGGTGGAGGCTCAAGCTTTGGCAAATCACGGATGTTCAAACAGCCAACCCAGCCCAGAACAACTCAGAAGGCAACCACCAACACCCAGAGAGGCTCGGCACGCACCGGCATGATGGGCATGATCGGTGGACTTGCCCTCGGCGGCCTGCTTGGTGCCATGTTCTTTGGCGGTGCATTCGAAGGGCTTAACTTTTTCGATATTCTGATCTTCGGTACACTGCTCTTTATTCTGTTCAGGTTCCTCGGACGCAAGGCAAGAAGCAGCAATACGATGGCTTACGCCGGTTCACAACCGGGCAGCCTCTTTGGTGGTGGCAGCAGCGAAACAGATTCCGTTCAGGGTCATGCAGTCACACCGGATATCGACACGGAGTTCTTTCTCGGCGCTGCCAGGGATATTTTCAATCGTATGCAGGCTGCGTGGGATAAGAAGGATATGGATGAAATTCGTGGCTTCTGTCTGCCTGAAGTGGCCAACCGCATTGAGTTGGAGATGAGCAGTCTGGATGACAAAACCACCGAAACAGAAGTGGCCACACTCAATGCTGAAATTACCGATGCGTGGGTGGAATCAAACCTTGAGTGGGTTGCCGTTCACTTCACCGCCATGATTCAGGAGAAGGAGACCGGCAGCGAAACCTCTGCAGAAGAGGTACAGGAGCACTGGATTTTCCAGCATAATCCGAACTCTGATGATCCGACCTGGTATCTAGCTGGTATTCAGCAGAACTAAGAACCGGTTCTACCAACTTTCAAGGGCGTCTCATTGAGGCGCCCTTTTCATTTTCCCAATGTCCGCTTTCGGCCAAAAGCGGACATTGGAGCTATTTCCCTGATATAGCATATTCATGCTATATCATTATGTTTTTGACATATTATGATGGACCTATGAAGTGGAAGGGATCATCTAAAAAGTTTGAACGAATTAAAGTGAATGCTTGGGAAAAATGGGTCTTATTATTAGCAATCATTATATTTTTCAGTGCAATGACACAGATGGCAATAGAGGCCATCGCCCTGTAAAACCAAGTTATTTGAATGACTGCTTTCGGCCAAAAGCGGACATTCAGAAACTAGGCTATAGTTCTTTTCTAAGTACACGTATTACCAAATTCTGTTTCGAAGGAGGTTCCGTGCGCAAGGACAAACCGAGCATGACAGCGCGCAAGGTTGCCTTGAGTGTTGTTACATTGGGAGTAAAACCGGGAATGGACAGAATCCTTCCTTCAGGTGTTGCTGAAGCTACGGAGAGACTTCTTATTGCTTCCGGTGTGGTTGGGCCGGCAACCATACGATGGGCCCGTTCCAAGCGAATGCTTTCTATCTACGAAAATGCATTCGACTGGATGATGCCGGGACAGCTTGAGGCTTTTGCCCATAGAAAATCCTTCTGCGAGCGCCAGGTAAGAGATGGCATACGCGAAGGAGCTACCCAAGTCCTTGTTCTCGGAGCTGGTTACGACACGATGGGCTGGCGCTTGTCTCCTGAGTACCCTGATGTGACTTTCTATGAAATTGATCACCCGGCAACTGCCAGCCTCAAATCTAAAGGAATAGATGCGATGGGACAGAGAGATAATCTCTGCCTGATCACAGAAGACCTTGGCAAGCGGAAGCTGGCGGATGTGCTGAAAAGTAATAAGTCATGGGATGAAAGTGCTCCGTCTGTCCTCATAGCTGAGGGGCTTGTGATGTACCTGCCTCCCGAAGCAGTTCAGGACATGTTTTTTCAATGTGATGAGATTACTGGATCAGGCAGCCGGATAGCCTTTAGCTATATCCCTACTGGTACAGATGGTCGCCCTGACATTGGTTGGTTGACTGGAATACTGATGTGGGGCCAAAAGGCTATTGGAGAGCCATGGACTTGGAGCATACTCCCCGAAGAACTTGGATCATTTTTGGAAAAAACAGGCTGGATGATTGCTCCGTCGTTACCGGGGACTACCCATAAGTACGGAATAGAATTTTTCATCGTGGCTACAAAATGAAGTTGCAACGTAAGCAGCAATTGCGAGCAAAGTAATTATGGCGACAAATGAAAAGGCGGATCAAATGCCAGATCAATTAATAGGCTATTACAGCTCGCGTAAAGAGAAACTCCTGAAGGATTTTGACAGAACATTTGCACTGATGAATGAGTCGCTTATTACACGATATGGTGAACAATTCGCCAGTATCCTGCAAAGAGAGACTCGGCAAGAATATGAGAAGCTCATTCCAGAGGTTCCCTACATTAAAGGGGGGCGAGCGAGAATGTTGAACTCCTTTCTTCTCATTACCGCCCAGGAGCTCGCCGTTTATAAGGCAATGAAGAAACATGGAAAGCTACCAGGAGAGGTATGGGAGCTTTGCCATCAGGCACTGCGCTTAAGAGTTGCGGAAATTCCTCTGTGGAAGAGATGGCTGTTGAAACAGCTCATGTTTTCAAGTCTAGTGAAGAAGATTATGGCTAGGCGATCAAAACAACAGCAAGCGACCCATTTTGGAGACTTCGAGATCGAATACCTTGTTAGTGAGGAAGGCAATTTTGATGTGGGCGTTAATTACCTTCAATGCGGAAATTTTCGTTTCGCGGTTGAGCATGGGGGTGAGGCGTTTGCTCCTTACATCTGTATGTCAGACATTGCTTTAAGCGATGCCATGGGATGGGGCCTTACGCGCACACAAACGCTTGCCGATGGCTGCGATTACTGTGATTTCAGAATGAAGAAAGGAGCTGCAACGAAAATTTCCTCAAAAACACCCAAAGTGCAGGAGACGATTGATAGAATCCATCGTGCGGAGGCTGAATGACCGCTTTCGGCGGTGGTCTCAGACGGTGGATGCAACACTTTATCTAGAATTTTCAGCTATTTCTTAGATAAGCGATTCCAGTTCTCAGGCAGTGAAGCCCGAAGCTCAATATTTTCATGCTTCACGGGATGCTCAAATCTGAGTCGCCATGCATGCAGGGCCAACCCTTTGCCACCAAGCTTTTTGAACTGTTTGATATCTTCTTTCTCGGCATATTTGGGATCACCCAGAATCGCGTGCCCTTCAGAGAGTAGTTGAACACGTAGCTGATGCGTGCGGCCACTGTGCGGATTGAGTGCCACAAGAGCATATTCAAAGTCCTCTCGTCCGGCCTCCATCACCACCTGATAGTCGGTAACCGATTCCTTCCCCTCTTCATCATCCACCACCATCCGTTCACCACCCACAGTGATACCTTTGGATAGCTTGGAGATCATCCGGCCTGCGTAGGGGTATGGATGCCCTTGTACCCATGCAAAGTAGGTTTTCTGCATCTCTCTTTCTCTAAATGACTCAGTAAGCTTGCGCAGTGCCTCCAGATTTTTGGCCATCAGGAGAACTCCACTCGTATCACGATCAAGCCGGTGAGCCAGACGCAGATCAGAGAGTCCACGGGCCTCTTTCAGCGCCTCAATCAGCCCTGCGCCATGGCCACTGCCACCATGCACCACCATACCGGCAGGCTTGTGCACAGCCAGAAGCCACTCATCTTCGTAGAGGATTTCGAGGGATTTGACCTTTTTTAACAGGCTGGCCGGGATTTCGTCAACAGACTGAGGTTCAGACTCACCACGTAGCGAGTTAGGGAGAAATATTTCGTCACCGCTTGCAACCCTGCTCTCAGGTTTCCGGCGTTTGCCGTTCACTCGCACATTGCCTTTTC
>WSZY01000236.1 GCA_013139875.1 Mariprofundaceae bacterium
TGCGGGCCATATAATATCAGACATGCACATGCCTTCCGGCTATCTGCCTGACACGCTGTTGCTCATATGCAGCATATTAAGCGCTCCGGTCATTCTGGTCGCCCTGTTCAAGGCTGAACGGCACATATGGTCTGACTGGAGTGCCGGCCTTCAAATCGGGCTTCTGTTCATTCTGCTTATCGGACTATACATGATGCAGGCCAACATTCGGCCCGGCATGGCGGTGCACTGGCTCGGGGTGATGTTAACCGTCATGATGGTAGGCCCCTGGACCGCTATTCTCGTGCTCTGTTCGGTTCACACAGCACTGCTTTTCGGCACTCAAACGGGTGCGCTCGATACGCTTGGTTTTAACATCTTTGTATGTGTTATGATCCCTGTGGGTGTCGCCGCGCTCATGCACTCTCTCACATACAGATATCTGCCCCGGAACCTGATTGTATACATAGCTAAAACCGGCTTTGGTGATCTCTTCTGTATGCTGTCAGTCGACCTGGTACTAACCATCGTCCTCTGGACATATTTCTCTTACCCCGATTTTGTCGTACGCCAGGACTTCACCCTGCTTCTGGCCCTTATGGGCGGTATGGAAGCTGTGATTTCTACCTGGATTATCCTGCTTCTGATATGCTGCGTACCGGACTGGCTGGTCACCTTCAATGATGAAGAGTATCTTGGCATCCCGAAAGAGTGATCCGAGGAGAGAAATGAACAGCGACCATAGCCAGCCATCAAACCGGGATATTGTGGATATGCACAGTGAACCCAGGCCATCAAGATGGCCCTATCTGATTATTGCCTTCCCGATGATGGCTGGTCTGACCCTTGCCGCGTATGCCTATACCACAACAGACAGCCACAGACTCTCTTACTGCGTTCAGGCAGATCAGGTCTCGGCCTATAGCAGGCTACCTGCCGACAGCGGCGGTATTGAATACCATTCAAAAGGCATGCTGGACAAATGCAAAGAGCTGGATGAAAAGTACGATCAGGGTGACGGGCGTACATCAGGCCGCGTGCGCTGGATCGTTTGCACAGGAACGTTATGTGGAAAGGATTGGCAGAAGACATTTGCCCTGCGTTAAAACCGCCCCGCACTGAAACCTTCCATCTGCCACCGACAACAGTCGATCTGGACACCGAACTGGAATTAAAATCCATCCGAAATCAGACAGGGCCGCCGAACAGGCGGCTCTGTTTCTGGTTCAATCGCTATATTTAATTCCGGGCACAAAAAAAACAGGGCGCCCGGAGACGCCCTGTTTTAAAGATTGGAACCTTCGATGTCTGAATCGTTGGATCCGGCTTTATTGACCACCACCCAGCTGATGAACTTTAACTGCAAGAATCTTGATAGATGTTGCGTCAAGCTTTTCACCAAATGCCGGCATCAGCGCACTGCGGCCATTGCCGATGGTCTCTTTCAGAGCAGCCATGTCACCACCAAAGCGATAAATCGCATCAGTAAGATTCACAGCACCATTAGCATCATCATTAAGCACGCCACCCTTGGCGTTAGCATAGTGACAGGCAGTACAGTTTTCCTGGAAAACAGCATTGGCAGCGGGGAAACTACCTACGCCGGCAGTCAGTTCACCGTCATCGTTCAGCTTAGCTTCACCGGAACCGAGTGCAGTTACAAAACCTGCAAGGCTTGCAACGTCAGCATCAGTCAGCTCATCGTTACCACCCCTGGCCGGCATGTCGCCTTCGCGACCATCAGTAATGGTTTCAACCAGAGCATCCGCCGTACCACCAAAGAGCCAGTCATCGTCAGAGAGGTTCGGGAATGAAAAACCGGCACTCACTACTACACCTGCACCACCTGAACCGTGACATGCTGCACAGTTATCACCGAACAACACGCGTGCGCGGCCCAGTGCAAAGTGCTTCATCTCATCGTCAGCCAGAATCTGTGCAACACTCATTGAATCAAGTTGTGCCATCGCATCACGACGAAGTGACTCGATTTCTGCAATTTCCTGACGTGTTTCATTTACGTAGGTCCAGCCATCCTGGAATCTCAGGTCACCTGCCTTAATGGTCAGCTCGTTGTAGCCTTTGGCTTCCAGAGCGTCGATCTCAGCCTGTGTCCATTTTGCGCCTGCGTAGTATTTAACACCTTCAAACTCATTATCGTAAATGAGATGCATGATGCCTTTTGTATGCCCATCAACCAGCACTTCCTGACCGGTTATGCCATTAATTACCTTCTCGAAGCCATTGTTGAACGGCGACGACGGGTAAATAATGTAATAGCAAGTCACAAAGATCAGGCCTAGGTAAAAGCCCCAACTCCACCATGTAGGAGCCGGATTTTTCAATTCACGGATGCCATCCCATTCGTGGCCCGTACTGTTATCACTGGGATCGTGATGATCACTCATGATTATTCCTCCTCTCCGGGTTTTTTGTCATTATTTTTGTCATTAACTTCATCATCATCAAACGGAAGCTTGCGTTGTTCATCGAAGTTGTCGTCGCTGGTACGGAAAAACCACAGGTACATGATTACCGTACCAACAACGAGTAATATCGTTAAAAGACCAAAATCCATTAGGCTCAGCTATCCTTACTTACGGTAAGGCTGGCCGAACTTATCATGGTAATAGTCAACGCCCTCTTCAAAGTGAACCTGGTTTCCACGTGACTGAAGGTATGCAACCAGTGCATCCATTTCAGTTACATCCGATGCATCACCATCAAATGCACGGACGTTCAATGGCGTCGGCTTAAAGCTGTCGGTCCACTGCTCAACAACGCCATCTTCGGTCACCCACTTGTTACGCTCATAACGAGCACGCAAAGCAGCTTCGCCGGCACCGCCATCTGCAGCAGCCTGAGCCTTCAGGTCAGCTTCCCAGTTGTCGATATCATCCTGCGAGTAAGGCGTGCTTAAAGTGCGCAGAGCCTCCATACGTGCTTTGGTCAAGCTCGTATCAAGTGCATTGGTTTCCAGCCACATATAGTTAGGCATGACCGATTCCGGCACTACCGATGTTGGCTGAATCAAATGCTGTACATGCCAGGCATCCGTATATTTTGTGCCCACACGAGCCAGGTCAGGACCTGTACGTTTGGAACCCCAAACGTAGTTATGGTCATAACGGGACTCAGCAGCAAGTGAGAAGTGGCCATAACGTTCTTTCTCATCACGGAAAGGACGAATCATCTGTGAGTGGCACAGATAGCAGCCTTCCTTACGGTAGATTGCGTAGCCTTCAAGCTCCAGAGGAGTATAAGGGCGAACACCTTCAACCGCAGGCTCTGCATCATCCAGGTAGTAAGGAGGTACGATTTCAACGATACCGCCTACTGCCACCAACAGTGCTACAAAGAGACACAGTATGCCGAGATTACTCTCAACCGTGTCATGTGGAATACTTAGTTTGAATTTTTTATCAGACATATTATTCCCCTTACGCCGAAGCCGCTACTGGCTGCTGGCCTTCTTCGGCCTTAGCAGCTTGCAGGGTCTTCACGAAATTGTAGAGCATGATACCGAAACCGACGGTTACCAGAGCACCACCGATTGCACGCATTGCGTAGAACGGGTGCATTGCCGCAACCGAATCCGCAAAGGTGTAAACGAGGTTTCCATAATCATCGAATGCACGCCAC
>WSZY01000210.1 GCA_013139875.1 Mariprofundaceae bacterium
AACAGAGAGATCACACGGGAACTGCTGCAAATGCAAAAGGCAGACATTCTGCTGACCCGATCTTCCACCAGAGTCGATGCGGAGCTTCTGAAGGGAACAGACGTCCGTTTTGCGGCAACAGCCACCATTGGCGATGACCATTATGACAAGGCATGGCTGGAGAGTAACGGCATAAGCTGGGCCAATGCGGCCGGCAGTTCTACCGGCTCGGTTGTTGAGTACATGATCACACTGTTGCTTGAACTGCATGTGCGGGGGTTGATTTCAATTCCCGATTCAACACTGGGCATTATCGGTGTTGGACGCATCGGCACTGCTCTGGCCGGCATTTGTGAAAAACTGGGTATGCAGCTGCTTTTAAATGACCCTCCAAGAGAACGAACGGAGGGGGGAGGGCGATTCTCTTCGATGCAGAGCGTGCTGGGTGAAGCGGATATCGTGACGCTGCATACACCCCTGCTTCGGGATGGTGGTGACAGAACCTTTCACCTGATCGATGCTGATTGGCTCTCACGCTTTCAGGGGAAGGGCATTATCAATGCCGCGCGTGGCGGGTGCATTGATAACCGGGCGCTGCTGAACTGGCTGGATGGCGATGCAGAGCGGTTTGCCCTGCTTGATTGCTGGGAGGGTGAGCCTGATATCCTCAAGCCACTACTGGCACACCCTCAACTGGTCATTGCAACGCCCCATATTGCAGGCCACTCGCTGGATGGAAAGGCTGCCAACACCCAATATGTCTACAGCGCACTGTGCAGCTTTCTGGGCGTTAAACCGGTATGGAGCATGAAGGATGAACTTCCTGCTGCTGAAGGGATTGAATACGTTGCTGTCGATGGCGATCTGTGGCGGAGTCTGCACGGGCTGGCCACATCTCTCTATCCGATCATGCAGGATGACCGGGCGATGAAAGTATGGCTGGAGTTGCCTGATGATAGCCTGGCAGGCTCTTTTACCGCTTTTCGCCGTAACTATCCTGTGAGAAGAGCGTGGGAAAGCGGGCAGGTCACGGTGGCGAACAGCGATGAAATATTCATTCAATATGCGCACGCAATCGGTATTGATGTGCAAAATTCAGGGGGATAACAGAGATGGCTGAATCAAAGAACAATAATCTGGTCTGGATGGATCTGGAGATGACCGGTCTGGACCCGAATGTCGATACCATTCTTGAAATTGCAACACTGATTACCGATGCAGAACTGAATGTGATTGCGGAAGGACCAAATCTTGCAGTACATCAACCCGACAGCGTTCTGGAAGGCATGAATGAGTGGTGCAGACAGCATCATGGAGATTCGGGGTTGACCGGGCGGGTTCGGGAATCGGCTGTTTCAATGGCGGATGCCGAAGCAGAGACACTTGAGTTTATCAGGCAACATGTGCCGGAGCAGAGATCGCCGCTATGTGGCAACTCCATCCATCAGGATCGACGTTTTCTGGTTTGCTACATGCCGAAGATTGAGAGCTACGTCCACTATCGCAATATTGATGTCAGTACGATTAAAGAGCTGGCAAACCGCTGGTATCCAAAACTGCCGATGCAGGCGAAGCAGGGAGAGCATCTGGCTCTGGCCGATATCCATGAATCAATCAGGGAGCTGAAATATTACCGCCAGAAGCTCTTCCTCCCGGCAGACTCAGTCTAGCTTCTACTCGAGATCCATGTTTTGCTTCTTATTAAGCGTTTTCACTAGCTTTAGCTTGCAGAAGCTGAAGTTTGAACCTTTTTCCGTCACCTTTGCGACTTGGAAATGGGCTCCTTTAATCCCATCAGAGATCTGGAATGTCATATTTTTGTACAGGTTTTGGTCGGGGAAAACAGCGGTGTGGTAAGGGTTTCCCGACTTGATCAGAACCGGCCAGGTACGTGTTTTGCTAAGATCATCCTCTTGCCTCTGCCCCAGCAGGGTTGCTTGATAGATTTTGAATCCTTTCTGCAGGAACTTGATGCCTATTTGAAGTTCGCCTGACTTGAGTTCCCTAATCCAGCGGATTGTTCCAAGCATGGGCAGATCGTGATGGGGAATCCAGTGCAATCCGATCATTGCACCCACGCCGGGTTCGAATTGCACTCCGCCAACTCTCTCCAGTCTGGTACCTTGCTTGCTGACATCCATGGCCGCCCATGAATCGCGATTCTCAGCCCGCGAAGGCGCATACTCATAATCAACTATTGAGGAGAACGCCTCTCTAAATGCTGCTACTACATCCCACTCAAGGAGCAGCCGAATACCTGAGCAGTCTTTTCGTTTGCCGTCCCGCTTCTGCTTTCTCAAGGTTTTAAGAATAGCATTGCCACCCGAGATGGTGGTGTGGAGAGCCTCCTCGGTAAAAATTCCACTATCTGTCATGCCAGCGCTTTTAATTACTCTTTCGACACGGTCGATGGCTGTAACCATACGGTCAATAAATTTATTCAGAGGAATGAAGATTATATCGTAGGGGGGGTGATCAGGAATTCTGTCGGCAACCTTTGCAGTATCATTCGGGCGAATCATGTTGGTCACCAGATAGGTCTCATCGGATGGTTCAGGTGCAGCGCCACCTTTGCGGATCAGTTCCGGCTCAAGCGTGCTGATATGGTATTGCAGCTCCATCCACGCCATCTTCTTATCAGCGTCAGACTTTCCGTAAAAGTCGAGTATGCGTAAAAACTCATGGTTGCTTATTACCTTATGCAGGCGTTCCTGTTCAGGACGTGTGTTTTCCGGAAGGGCGGGCAGAACACTTAAGCCCAGTCGCATTAGATCAAAGGTCTGGCGGTTAGTCAAAACTGCGGGCGGGCGATGTTCTTCAAGGCCTTTTCGCAGCATTTTAACGGCCAGTTCCAGAGCACTGGAGACCATATCCACCAGCGGCCGGTAGTAGCTGGGCTCATCGCGGGCGGCTTTCTGAACCAGATCAAGCCCGATTTTGTGTGCATTCAGCACGGCCGCTGTCATCTCCGAATCAAACAGCTCCAGCTCCTTCTCAAATTTGCCCAGTACTTTCAGACGAAAGTTGAGTGGAATAAACGGGTTGGCATTGAGCTTGGCCAGATAGGCCTTCATGCTTTTCTGCAGCGCCAGCTTTTCGGCAGCTGATGCGCTGAGAACAAAGTGGTTCAGGCGCTCTTCAATATCCATAAAGGGCAGGGTCAGGGCGTCAGTCAGAAGCTCAGCCTTGCCCAGTTCAAGCTTGTGAGGGTGCAGGCGAAGGTCGGCATCCAGTTCAAAGGATACCGTCTCCATCAATTTTTTTGCTTCTTCTGCAGAAAGTCCTTGAGCCATAATTCCTCTACTCTCTCAACACTATTGGTCGTTATCATGCAGGTAAATAGCTGTTTTTGCTAATTTTGTCAAAATAAGAGACGGGAATAGCCGCCTCTTACAAGGTTTTCGTTGACCCATATGCACCAATAACCATAATGCCGGCTTCATTCGCTGGCATGATGGCATGTCCGGTGCGGAGGAACAGGTTGTGTATCAACAGTTGATCTTCAGATTGCAGGAGTTGTCGCCGCAGGGAAGGCAGTGGAACCTGGAGATACCGGAGGGCCTCTTTGGAGATGCCGGCTTTGGTGAAGTTGATGCGCCTGCCTCTCTCTGTAAGGGTGTGCAGTGGAAAGGCAATGTTATTGCTCAAGGCGATTTTTTCGGGCTGCAGGGGAAGTGGAGTACAGAGCTTGTCCGGCATTGTGTGCGCTGTAACAGTGAGTTCGCTCTGTATATGGAAGGCGATTGCAGTCGGCATTTCCAACTGGGAGTTGAGCCGGATGCGGATGATGCCGTTGAGTGTGACTCTGTTGCACCACCGGGATCGGTTAATTTGCTGGACCTGTTGCGCGAAGAGCTCTGGCTGGCATGGAAGCCCATGGTGGTTTGTAGCGAAGCCTGCAAAGGGCTTTGTCAGCAGTGTGGTGGAAACTTAAACAGGCATGAATGCAAATGCTCGCAGCATGGCAGTGACCATCCGTTTGCGGCATTAAAGAATATCAGGTTTAATTCCTGAAAGGTTTATTCATCGATTTTCGATGAGAGGAGTATTGAAAAATGGCAGTTCCAAAGAGAAAGACCAGTACATCCAAGCGTAATATGCGCAGGTCTCATGACCACATTACCGTGGCAGGCATGAGCACATGCCCTGAGTGTGGTGAAATGATGCGTCCTCACCACGCTTGCCAGAGCTGTGGTCACTACAAAGGCCGTGAGGTTATAGCGAAAGACGAGGCTTAATGTCTCCCGACTCACAGGAAGGCCGTACCACCCGCATATTGCTGGATGGGCATGGGGGTGATGGTGCTCCCGGCATTGTTATTGATGCACTGGTTCAGGCACTTGATAAATCTGATTCCGGATTGGTGTTCGGTATTGTCGGCCGGTCTGATCTGCTTTTGCCGGTACTTCGGGATGCGGGTATTGCCGAACAGGTTGAGCTTGTAGAGGCCGCTGATATTATCGACATGTGCGAAGCCCCGATTGTTGCGCTTCGCCGCAAAAAGAACTCATCAATTCATGTTGGAGCACGGGCTGTGCGGGATGGCTACTGGGATGCGCTGGTCAGCGCCGGAAATACCGGTGCATTGATGGCAATATCCATGCTTATTCTGAAAACAATTCCCGGCATTGATCGTCCTGCACTTGCATCCACAATTCCCGCTGTAGGCGGCGGATCCACTTTTTTCCTTGATATTGGTGCCAATGTTGATTGCACCTCCGAACATCTGTTGCAGTTTGCTGTGATGGGCTCCTGTTATTTGCAGGCAGCTGAGGGGATTGAGTCACCACGGGTTGGCCTGCTCAATATCGGCAGTGAGGATATCAAAGGTACTGATGTGGTGAAGGTTGCTGCAACCAAGCTGCGGGATTCAGGGCTGAATTTTATCGGTAATGTTGAAGGCACTGATCTCTTTGGAGATTCAGTCGATGTGGTGGTGTGTGATGGTTTTGTCGGCAATGTCTCCCTGAAAACCATGGAAGGCGTTGCCAAACTGATTCTTTATGAATTAAAAAGTGAGTTGACCTCATCCATCATTGCAAAGACAGGCGCCCTGCTGGCATCAGGTGCTCTTCACCGTGTTAAAGATGCTTTGAATCCGAGTGAACATAATGGTGCACCACTTCTTGGCCTTAATGGTATTGTAGTGAAAAGCCATGGCTCGGCTGACGCCCACGGCTATCTATCCGCAATTGATGTGGCCGTTCGTGAAGTGCGGGAAAACCTGATTGATATTACTGTTAAAACCATGAACGCTATGGCGGAAACCTGATGTCATCAGACTCACAGCTAACTTCCCATGTTATTGGTGTCGGGGGCTATCTGCCGGAGCGGGTTCTGAGTAATGATGAGCTCTCAACAATGGTTGATACATCTGATGAGTGGATTCGTGAGCGCACCGGTATTCGTCAGCGCCATATTATTGCCAAAGATCAGTACACCTCTGATCTGGCAACCGAAGCTGCAAGGCAGGCACTGGATGATGCAGGCCTCACGATTGATGACATTGATGCCATTGTTGTTGCAACCACTACTCCGGATCTGATTTTCCCTTCCACGGCCAGCATTGTTCAGTACAAACTGGGTGGTAAGGATTTTCCTGCCTGGGACATTCAGGCGGTCTGCTCAGGCTTTGTTTACGGACTGGCTCAGGTCGATGGCATGATGCGCGGTGGCATGTTCAGACGCGTGCTGCTGATTGGTGCTGAATCAATGAGCCGGATTCTGGATTGGCAGGATCGTCTGACATGTGTGCTGTTCGGTGACGGGGCCGGTGCTGTGGTACTTGAGGCGCGTGATCCGGATGCGGCTAACGGCGTGATCGGCTCTGTTCTTCATTGTGATGGATCATATCGGCATCTGTTGATGGCACAGCATTCACATTCCGGGAGTGTGCCGGGTGAAGATCCGACAGATTTCCAGGTGGATTCGGCCGGTGTTGCAGCGATTGAGATGAAGGGTAATGAAGTTTTCCGTGTGGCTGTCACCAAGTTGGGCGAGGTGGTTGGTGAAGTG
>WSZY01000194.1 GCA_013139875.1 Mariprofundaceae bacterium
GACATCTCTGTAAGCCAGTCCTGGCTGCGTGAACATATGGGAAAAAGCTTCAACTTCATCATGCGCTCTATTGTCGGGCTTAAGATGGAGGATACCCAATGCGGCTTTAAAGCATTCACCGCCACTGCGGCCGAAGATATTTTCTCCAGACAGAAACTGGAAGGATTCAGCTTTGATGTGGAACTGCTCTTTCTCGCTTCAAAACTGGGCTACAGAATTGCTGAAATTCCCGTGGAGTGGATCAATGAACCCAACTCCAGGGTACGCATGATTGCAGACCCGTTACTGATGTTCGCCGATGTCGTGCGCATTCGCCGGCTACATAAAGGCCTCTAAACAAAAAACAGGCGCCCGATAAGACGCCTGCTGCTCAAACTCTTTTTGACTAACTGATCAGTCGGTGCGGCTGGTTACTTCCAAAAGATGATAACCGAACTGAGTTTTAACCGGACCCTGAACCGTGTTCACATCAGCTGAGAAAACCACCTCATCAAACTCGGGAACCATCATGCCCGGGCCGAACTCACCCAGATCTCCACCCTGTTGGCCTGACGGGCAGCTGGAGTGCTCTTTTGCCACGTCGGCAAAATCGGCTCCCGCCTCAATTTGTGTTTTTAACTCATTACACTTCTCTTCGGTACTCACCAGAATATGGCGTGCGGTTGCTCTGGACATTATTCACTCCTGAATCTTCTGAAAAATTTGAACGGCGAACCCTACCGATTCAAAAATATTTTCCCAGACCTCGGATATTTACCGGCTAAAAACTTTTCTTAATATCTCTGTGGTTCGTTTTGCAGGGTCTTTTCGTATCGCAGCCTCTTCAACTGCCATGTAGTAAAAGATACCTGAGAGCCCACCATTCACGACATGTGTGGTCAGATTAGCCTTCACATCCGGTACAAACGGCAATGCCTGATACTTCCCCATCACTCTGTCATAGGCCCGGACAGCCCCCACTTTCGACAACGCCTTATCAATAATCGGGCGCATCTCATCAGATAGCGGGTCGGACATCTTGCCCCTGAAATACTGTGTAGCCGCATCATCCGGACCCTTGTAGATGCCCCGCACATCCTTGATAGTCATCTTACGGATCGCATCGCCGAAGAGCTTCTTCGCCTTGGGTGTGGCTACCTCAGCCGCACGGTTCAACTTCAATTCAAGATCATCCATCAGGTAACCCATGCCGATGCCATTCATTACTGCATCGACTTCTTTTAGACTGTTTGGGAGCGGGATGTGGATTTTCGGATCAGCGTTGAAGCCATCGGCTTTGGCAAGCTGCTTTACCACCCGTTCAGATCCAACTCGAAGGGCATCTTTAAGCCCTGCTGTGATATCTGAGTTGGAGAGTACGGCAACAGTGGTGGAACTGCCGGAATCCTCAAGCTGATCCACAGCTTTGTGCAGAGAATCAAGCCAATCGGCATGAACCGGGCCGACAGCCATAAACAGGGACAGTGCCATCACAGGCAGCAGACGATAAAGCATAGCCACTCTCCTTCTCTCTAAACGATCATAGCAGTGATCATTGATCAACAACAATAGAGAGCCAAAGTAGTCAAAGAGACGCTCTTTTAACCAAGCATAAGATTGACAGCTATCTGATTCGGTTTAAATAAGAAAACAAAACAGCCAACAGGACTCGATAAAAAATAGTGGATTGTCCTTTTAGGCAAGGCGCGTCTTTTCAAGAATCGTAGCATATTAGAAATATGTGAGACTCGCAGAAAACGGCGGAACGCCGCATAAAGGTGCAAGACGCTGTTTTATAATTTAGTTGGCCAGGACTTCCCGCAGTTTATTCATTGCCCGCTTCTCAAGCTGGCGAACACGTTCAATAGAGACTCCCAGCCCTTCAGAAAGATCTTTCAGCGTTGCAGGCTCTTCAGCCAGATGACGCTGCATCACGATATGGCGGTCACGATCTGACAGTTCTTTAAGGGCCGAATGTAGCTGGCTGTTCTGATGATCCTGCCAGTTGGACTCAACAACCAACTCTTCAGGCGTCGCCTCCAGCGCAGGCAGTGCGGTTATCAGCGCTTCGCCCTCTTCCATATCAGCATCAAGTGATACATCACGCTGCAGGTAGGCGTTCGCTGTCTCCTGATATTCATGCGAGGAGATACCATACTCAGCAGCAACCTCATCGACATGATCTCCATCGAGTGCAGCAATGGCATTTTTTGCCTTTTTCAACCCTGCAAAAATCTTTCGTTGAAGCTTATTGGTTCCAAGCTTCACGATACTCCAGGAGTGAAGAATAAAATCGTGAATCGCAGCACGGATCCACCATGATGCGTAGGTCATCAGGCGGAACCCACGATCAGGGTCAAAACGCTTCACGGCATGCATCAGCCCCAGCGTACCCTCCTGAATCAGATCCGCTTCCTGCAGGCCAAAATGGCGATACTCACGTGCAATCGCCGCAACACCATAGAGGTTGCCCACAACAAGCTGCTGCGCAGCCTCACGATCCTGATGATCGTGCCATCTGCGTGCCAGTGCGCTCTCTTCTTCACGATTTAAGCGCTCAACACGCTTAACATCGCGATAAAAAAGGGAAAGACTCGACATATCTGTTACAGCTTCGTTCAAATTCATCTCCGTTTTCGGGTAAATTAGCACTCGTATTATAAGAGTGCTAAAAACTGTGTCAAATTATCAGACTAAAAAGTATGGCTATTGATCC
>WSZY01000067.1 GCA_013139875.1 Mariprofundaceae bacterium
GGCTCGGGAACTTTCTGCTCCGTTCGGGCAATCGCCGTCTGCCCCAAAGAAATTGAAACAATCAAACCGGTAACTGCACTCAACCATGACCTACGCATTGCTGTTCTCCTTTTTAAATAGTTTATAAAGAGTTAATTTCCGGCCCATACCGGAAAATGTGGCGCATTTTGCGGCGGGATTATAACAGATACGCGGGATATGCGTCACAGATGAACCGATCTTAATTTTTAGTTAACGTTATCAACTAAAATTAATGGTTTTTCCATGGTTATTCATTAACAAATTTCTCAATGCGGCTGCGGATCTGATCCCTCACCCGGCAAAATTCGGCCATGATTTTCCCTTCTCTTCCTGTCGCTTTTGCCGGATCATCAAACGGCCAGTGCTGTTTTTCACAACTGGTCGGAACAGCCGGACAGGTCTCATCTGCGTTGCCACATACGGTAACCAGAAGATCCAGCTCATTCAGAACTGCAGGATCAAGTTGTTCAGACTCCTGACCGCTGATATCCACACCGGCCGCTTTCATCACAGCAATAGCACGCGGGTTTTTTCCATGAGCAACGATACCTGCGGAGTAGACATCAAAACGCTCTCCACCCAGATGTTTCAGCCAGCCCTCGGCCATTTGTGAACGACAGGAGTTGCCTGTACAAAGAAACAGGACCTTCTGTTTCATACTATACCTCTTTCGTACCATGTTTTACTCCGGTTCACGATTGATACCAGTGTTAACATCACAGGCACTTCGACCAATACACCAACGACTGTCGCCAGTGCCGCGCCGGACTCAAAACCAAACAGTGCTATCGCAGTGGCCACTGCCAATTCAAAGAAATTTGAAGCGCCAATCAGAGCTGACGGTGCGGCGACGTTATGCCGAACAACAAGTTTACGATTTAATAGATAAGCCAAACCAAAAGTTACATAGATTTGAATCACAATAGGCACAGCCAGAATGGCAATCACCAAGGGCTGCTGTAGAATTTCTTTGCCCTGAAAAGCAAAGAGAAGTACTACAGTAAGCAGCAAGGCAGCCATCGATAGAGGGTCCAGACGCTGCAAAACAACATCAAACGTCCCTTGTTTAAGCAGATGTTTTCTCCAGAAGTATGCCACCAAAACAGGTGCCAGAATGTAGAGTAAAACCGAAAGGAATAAGGTGTCCCAAGGAACGGTTACGGAAGCAAATCCAAGCAGCAATGCAACAATTGGTGCAAAAGCAAAGACCATTACCACATCATTGAGCGCCACTTGAGAAAGTGTAAATTGAGCATCACCTTGGGTTAGCTTGGACCAAACAAAAACCATCGCTGTGCACGGAGCCGCAGCAAGAATAACCAGCCCTGCAAAATAACCATCCAGCATTTCAGGTGCAAGATAACTGGCAAAGATATGGTAGATAAAGATGTACCCAAGCAAAGCCATAAAGAAGGGTTTGAAAAGCCAGTTGACGCCAAGAGTGACTGCAATACCGCGTCGCTGTTGCCAAACCTCATGTAAAGAGGTGAAATCAATTTTAAGCAGCATCGGCAGAATCATCGCCCAGATCAGAACTGCTACCGGCAGGTTGATGTGTGCGATCTCCATGCCGCCAAGGGCATGGAATGCAGATGGAAATAGATAACCCAGACCGATACCGGCCACAATACAGAGAAAGACCCAGAGGGTCAGATAACGGGCGAACAGCCCCATTGATTTTGAATCAGACACAACAGCCTCCTGAACAGGAGATATTATATCTACTTATGCGGATATGTAAATATAAGGCTATTAACAGTTGGAAGCGGGGAGCTTTTCTGCATCCATAAGAAGTTGGGGTTCCGACCTGCCTAACTCTGCGACAAGAGGGGCCAGTTTCTCTAAAATAGCACTACTCTCTTTCGACAATCGATAGTGAACCCACTTCCCTTGCCGGCGAGTCTCAACCAGCCCCAGATGCCTGAGCCTGGACAGATGTCTTGAAACTGTGCTCTGTGGCAACGCCAGCACATCAATAAAATGACAGACACAGAGTTCTTCACGGCAGGTCAGAAGATAGATCATCCGCAAACGCAGTGGATCAGAAAGCGCTTTGAAGATTTCAGCTGAACGCATCTCTACTCCTTGGAAAAAGGTGAGATACGCTGTAGTGATCGATGCCCTTTAACCTGATGAAACAGCCCCATGGCGACATGAGCGATCACATAATACCAGAGCAGCTCACCCAGCACTTCATGCAGCTCTTTCATGGTATGGACAAAGGCATTCATGGTTCCATCCACTTCATCCATGCCAAAAAACATGGTCGTGCCTGTAATAGCCAGGGCGAGTGCCAGAAGAAGACCAAGCCCATGGATAAAGCCGGAGAGATGGTCCTCTTCACCCGGGGCACGCAGCTTGCCAACAAACCAGCCCGGAATTTCTTTCAGGTCGGTAAAAACACCCTGCATGCGCTGGCAGGAGAAAAATGGCATCAGCCGTCTCATCTCATCAGCACTGCCGAGCATCAATGCGACACGTAGCCCGACAATCAACAACAGTGCGATACCAAACCATTCATGCATTTCAAAAAAGAAAACCTGTCCGTCGGTACGTACACGCGGTACGCCATCAACCAGCTTGGGCCGCTTCATCATCTCCTCACTGAAAAGCTGAAAGACAATCATGGATGCAAAAAGAGCATGCAGCAATCGATTGATAGCCGGATAGGATTTCATTATTTGTCCCCTTGCCTGTCTGCCAGTGCGGCAAGGCGAAGACGCAGTGCATTAAGCTTGATGAAGCCCTCTGCATCTTTCTGGTTATAGGCGCCTGCATCATCCTCGAAAGTGCAGAGGCTCTCGCTGAAGAGTGACTGATCCGACTTGCGCCCGACCACGATAACGTTGCCCTTATAGAGTTTCA
>WSZY01000123.1 GCA_013139875.1 Mariprofundaceae bacterium
ACGACTGCCCAGTTCTTCTTCGATACGAAGAAGCTGGTTGTATTTGGCCATACGATCCGAACGGGATACCGATCCGGTCTTGATCTGTCCACAGGAGAGCGCCACAGCAAGGTCAGCAATGGTTGCATCTTCGGTTTCACCCGAACGATGAGACATCATGCAACGGTAGCCCGGATCATGCGCCATATTCACAGCAGCAACAGTCTCACTCAATGTGCCGATCTGGTTAACCTTAACCAGCAGTGCATTGGCGATATGTTTTTCAATGCCCTCTTTCAGAATGGCAGGATTGGTAACAAAGAGATCATCGCCAACCAGCTGAACCTTGTCGCCAATACGTTCGGTCAACAGTTCCCATCCATCCCAGTCATTTTCATCCAGACCATCTTCAACCGAAACAAGCGGATACTGCCTGCAAAGTGATTCAATCAGGTCCACCATCCCCTCGGCATCCAGTGAACGGTTGCCTTCACCAGCCAGCACATATGAACCATCTCTGTAAAACTCTGATGCAGCTATATCATTGGCCAGAACAACATCACTGCCGGGTTTCAGGCCTGCCTTCTCAATCGCCTCAAGAATGACGGTGAAACCCTCTTCATTGGAGCCGAGATTCGGAGCAAAGCCCCCCTCATCACCCACAGCGGTTACATGCCCGGCAGCGTGGAGGACCGATTTCAGCGCATGAAACACCTCAGCACCCATATCCATAGCTTCGGAAAAGCTCGATGCGCCGGCAGGCACAATCATATACTCCTGAAAATCGATACTGTTATCTGCGTGGGAACCGCCATTGATCACATTCATGCACGGAACAGGCATCAGATTCGCATCATCACCACCCAGATGCTGGAACAGTGGCACCTCATCTTCTGCAGCCTGCGCCTTGGCCACAGCCATAGAGACGCCCAGAATCGCATTGGCGCCCAGACGCTCCTTGTTTGGCGTTCCGTCCAGTTCGATCAGCAGATGATCAAGGCCACGCTGATCTGCACCGTCCATACCCTTTACAGCTTCGGCAATATCCCTGTTCACATGGCCAACGGCCCTGCGCACACCCTTACCACCGAGGCGATCACCACCATCACGCAGCTCAACAGCTTCACGTTGTCCGGTAGATGCCCCACTTGGAACCGCAGCGCGCCCAAAGGCACCTGACTCAAGTCTTACATCAACTTCCACGGTCGGATTCCCACGGGAATCAAAAATCTCACGACCATGTACACTTACAATTTCACTCATAATAATATTTCTCCTGCTTACTCACATTAACAATTATCTTTTAAATATCTTAACCGGTTAGAGTGACTTGGCCACTCTGTCCAACTGGCTTAGCTGATTCAGAAGCCCTTCCAGTTCATCCAGCCGCAATGAGTTCGGCCCATCAGACAGTGCCTCATCAGGGCTTGGATGCACCTCCATAAACAGCGCCGCTACACCTATGGCAACAGCGGCCCTTGAAAGCCCCGGCACAAATTCGCGGTTGTCACCGGTTGCTCCACCCAGCCCACCAGGCTGCTGGACTGAATGGGTTGCATCAAAAACAACCGGAGCACCCGTCCGGGCCATCACCATCAATGAACGGAAATCTGAAACCAGATTATTATAGCCAAAACTGGTGCCGCGATCACAGAGCATAATGTCATCATTGCCTGTCGCCCTTGCCTTCTCCAGCACATGCGGCATATCCCAGGGGGCCAGAAACTGCCCTTTTTTGATATTCACAGGCCTGCCCGCCTTCGCAACCGCCTGAATAAAATCAGTCTGCCTGCACAAAAATGCCGGTGTCTGCAGGATGTCGGCAACCGCAGCAACAGCTTCGACCTGCTCCGGTGTATGCACATCGGTAATCACCGGCAGACCAAGCTCATCTTTCACCCGCTTCAGGATTCTCAAACCCTCTTCCATGCCGGGGCCCCGGAAACCATCCACACTTGTTCGATTAGCCTTGTCAAAACTGGATTTAAAGACAAAAGGGACACCACATCGTCCGGCAATGTCACGAAGTGCCTCTGCCACTTCCAGTGTGAAAGATTCACCCTCAATGACACATGGGCCGGCAAAGAGAACAAACGGCAGATCATTGCCGATCTCAATCTCCCCAACACTAATGTGATGCATCAACGTCACTTAAGACTGTTCCATATGATGTTTGCCCGCTCCGATAAATCCGGCAAACAGCGGATGCGGCGCATAAGGACGTGAAAGGAATTCAGGATGGAACTGGCAGGCGACAAACCAGGGGTGATCTTTCACCTCTATCATCTCAACCAGCGAGTCATCCGGCAGCGTGCCCGAGACCACCAGGCCCGCATCCATCAACTGCTGACGATAGGTGTCGTTAAACTCATAACGGTGGCGGTGGCGTTCACGAATCTCACTCTCTCCGTAAGCCTCAAAGGCTTTTGTTCCTTCGATCACTCTGCAGGGGTAGCCACCCAGACGCATGGTTCCACCGAGATCACTGTCAGATGAGCGCTGTACGCGTGCCCCCTCCTGCTCCCATTCGGTCATCATGGCAATCACAGGGTGCTCCGCACGCTCATCGAACTCACTGCTGGTTGCGTTTTCAAGACCCGCTACATTGCGGGCAAACTCAACCACAGCCAGCTGCATACCCAGGCAAATCCCCAGGTACGGGATACTGTTTTCACGTGCATAACGAATCGCGGCAATCTTTCCTTCCGTGCCACGCTCACCAAAACCACCCGGAACCAGAATGCCATGTACGCCGGTCAGGGCATCCACATCACCCCTGTTCAGGGACTCCGCATCAATGTAATCAATATTGATCCGCACACCATGCTCCATGCCACCGTGAAACAGTGCTTCATTGACTGATTTATAGGCATCCACAAGCTCCACATACTTGCCAACCATGGCGATGCGAACCTCTTTTTCCGGTGTTCGTATTTTACGGCAGATATCTTCCCATTCGGAGAGATCGGGCAGAGAGTCCGGCATACCGAAGTGCTCAAGGATCACAGACCCGAGTCCACCACCCCGCAGGGATAGTGGAACACCATAAATGGTATCCATATCCGGCGCTTCAATAACTGCGCGCTTCTCCACGTTACAGAAGAGAGCGATCTTATCTTTCTGGCTCTGGGAGATCGGATGTTCACTGCGACAGAGCAGGACATCCGGCTGGATACCGATCTCACGCAGCTTCTGTACAGAGTGCTGTGTCGGCTTGGTCTTAAGCTCACCTGCAGATGCGATATAGGGAACCAGCGTCAGATGAATAAAGGCCGTATTTTTCAGGCCCAGATCAAAACGAAGCTGCCTGATCGCCTCCAGAAATGGCAGGGACTCAATATCGCCGGCAGTTCCACCAATCTCCACCAGTGCAATGTCCACATCATCAGAACGGAGGCTTAAAACCGCATCTTTAATGGCATCTGTGATATGCGGAATCACCTGAACCGTTGCTCCCAGGTAGTCACCACGCCGCTCACGACGAATGACGGACTCATAGATCCGGCCTGCGGTAAAGTTGGAACGCTTGCTCATACGGGCATGGATAAAGCGTTCATAGTGGCCGAGATCAAGATCGGTTTCAGCACCATCGTCGGTGACAAACACCTCACCATGCTGGTAGGGACTCATCGTTCCGGGATCGACATTGATGTAGGGGTCCAGTTTCTGCATCGTGACCTTCAGGCCACGCGCCTCAAAAAGCGCTGCCAGACTGGCCGCGGCGATACCTTTGCCCAGCGAGGAAACAACCCCACCGGTAACAAAAACGAAACGTGTATTTGAGCTACTCACAATGGTCGCGGAAGTTAACAAAACAGCGCTGTAAAAACCACCAATTCATGCATAAAAAACAGCTGCCTGTTTCAAACAAATCCACAACCTGATAAAGCTCTTTTTTATAACGTGCTGGAAAGCCACTCAGAATGGCAGCAAATAGCTGCACGAACACTGCCTGTTCGCTGCCAATTTAGTCAGCCCAACCACTTTCTCGCATTGCGGAACATTCGCATCCACGGCCCCTCTTCACCCCAGCCATCCGGATGCCAGGAGTGCTGCACGGTTCTGAACAGCCGCTCCGGATGCGGCATCATGATGGTAAAGCGTCCATCATCGCTGGTCACACCTGTTATCCCGTCCGGCGAACCATTCGGATTATAGGGATATTGATTTGCAGCTTTGCCATCCGGGCCAAGATAACGCAGTGCAATTCTGGCCCGGGAGCGATCATCGGCATGACTGAATTTCGCCTGCCCCTCACCATGAGCCACAACCAGTGGCATCTTCGAGCCCTCCATGCCATTCATGAAAATGGATGGTGATTCAAGCACTTCCACCATTAGAAGCCGCGCCTCAAACTGCTCGGAACGATTACGGACAAACTGCGGCCAGTGGGCAGCGCCGGGAATAATATCTTTCAATCCGCTCATCATCTGGCATCCATTACAGACACCAAGTGCAAAACTCTCACTGCGGCCAAAGAACGCCTCAAACTGATCCCGTGCCCGATCATTAAACCGGATTGAGCTGGCCCAGCCGCGACCTGCGCCAAGCACATCACCAAAGGAGAATCCTCCACAGGCTACAAGGCCCTGAAACTCATCCAGAGCATGGCGCCCCTCAATAATATCGGACATGTGAACATCAACACTGGCAAACCCTGCCCTGTCGAAAGCTGCCGCCATTTCAACCTGACCATTCACACCCTGCTCCCGAAGTATGGCCATTTTCGGCCGGTTGCTGTTGATAAATGGTGTCGTAATATTTTCAGCCGGATCAAATGTCAGCTCGGCAGAGAGGCCACGATCTTCCCGGTTGGCAAGGGCATCAAACGCCTCCCCTGCACACTCCGGATTGTCACGCAGTGACTGTATGCGGAAGCTCGTTTCGCTCCACACCTGCTGGAGTTCAAACAGATCCTCATCAATGACCCGTCTCTGCTGACAGCAACAGATAATGCGCTGATCCTCATTCAATTCACCAACAAAATGACTGATATGCCCAAGGCCTTCGGCAGCCAGATGTGCCAGCACTTTTTCACGATCTCCCCTGCGTACCTGAATCACTGCGCCCAGCTCTTCGGCAAACAGAGCCCCTGCCTCATCCTCACCCAGTGCATCAAGATGCAGGGAAACGCCTACCCGGCCTGCGAAAGCCATTTCAGATATGGTTACAAAAAGGCCACCATCAGAACGATCGTGGTAAGCAAGCAGGAGCCCTTCGGCATTCAGCCTCTGAATTCCATGAAAGAACGATCTGAATAGCTCCGGGCTGTCCAGATCAGGCG
Source organism: Mariprofundaceae bacterium (assembly GCA_013139875.1). Classification (GTDB taxonomy): domain Bacteria; phylum Pseudomonadota; class Zetaproteobacteria; order Mariprofundales; family Mariprofundaceae; genus WSZY01. The sequence continues at coordinate 5,264 of WSZY01000123.1, forward strand.
CCTCTTCACCCGTTTTACCATAAACCTGAGCCAGGGCTGAACCGCCAAGGCGATGCTTCCCCTCACCCAGATCGATTAGGATCAGGTCTGTTTCACCCTGATCACTGCAGAGCTGTGGCGTCACTGTTCTGCGGACATCATCCACCGGAGCAAAAGCCGAGATGATCAGCGAGAGTGGTGAGAACATTTCACAGCTCCCCTCCTCCTCTTCCCAGAAACTCTTCATGGAGAGGGAGTCCTTACCCACCGGAATAGAGATCCCCAGTTCGGGGCAGAGCTCCATGCCAACAGCTTTCACTGTATCGTAGAGAAGCGCATCTTCGCCCTCATGACCGCACGCAGCCATCCAGTTGGCAGAGAGTTTTACATCTCCAAGCTTCCCGATCGAAGCTGCAGCAATATTGGTCAATGCTTCACCGACAGCCATACGCCCGGATGCAGCCGCATCAAGCACCGCCACCGGCGTGCGTTCACCCATACTCATCGCTTCACCGCTGTAGCCCTCAAAATCGGTTGAGGTGACCGCAACATCTGCCACGGGAACCTGCCATGGGCCAACCATCTGATCCCGGGTTACAAGGCCGGTGATGGAACGGTCAGCAATGGTGATAAGAAACTCTTTACTGGCCACAGCAGGAAGCCGAAGCACACGTTTGGCAGCCTCAACCAGATCAATAGCAGCAGCATCCAGCGGCTCTGATCTTGGCGCTACGTGCCCGACTCTGCGGGTCATCTTCGGTGCTTTGCCAAGCAACACTTCAAGCGGCAGATCAACCGGCCTGTTGGAGAATTCAGGATCGTTAACCGTCAGATGTCCATCATCAGTGGCCTCACCCAGAACGGCAAAGAGGCAGCGTTCACGCTCACAGAGAGCGGCAAACCGATCACGGCTCTCCGGTGCGATTGCCAGCACATAACGCTCCTGTGCCTCATTGCACCAGATCTGCATCGGGCTCATGCCCGGCTCCATATTATGTATAGCGCGCAGATCCAGCCAGCCGCCACGACCGGCATCATGAACCAGTTCCGGCACAGCATTGGAGAGTCCTCCCGCTCCAATGTCATGAATAAAGAGAATCGGATTCTCATCACCCATCTGCCAGCAGCGATCCAGCACCTCCTGGCATCGGCGCTCCATCTCCGGATTGCCTCGCTGAACAGAGTCGAAGTCCAAAGACTCTGCATTGGAGCCGGTATCCATGCTCGATGCCGCACCACCACCGAGGCCGATCAGCATGGCAGGTCCACCCAGTTGAATAATCAGCGAACCCGCCGGGACTTCACATTTATGGACATGGCGGGCATCAATATTCCCCACACCACCGGCCAGCATGATCGGCTTATGATAGCCGCGAAGGTCACCCTCAACCTGTTGCTCATAGGTACGGAAATAGCCGCAGATGTTGGGGCGTCCGAATTCGTTATTAAATGCCGCTGCACCGATCGGGCCATCAATCATGATATCCAGCGCCGATGCAATGCGTTCGGGCTTGCCGAACTCCTCTTCCCACGGCTGCTCGAAGCCCGGAATCTTCAGGTTGGAGACAGAGAAGCCGCACAAACCCGCCTTGGGCTTGGAGCCGATGCCGGTTGCCCCCTCATCCCGGATTTCACCACCTGAACCGGTTGCTGCACCGGCAAATGGAGAGATGGCTGTCGGATGGTTGTGTGTCTCCACCTTCATCAGAATATGGGTTGTGTCATCATGGACTCTGTAGTTGCCATCCGCATCGGGGTAGAAGCGTTTTGACTCCCCGCCCTCGATTACTGAAGAGTTGTCCGAGTAGGCAACAAGTGTTCCCTCAGGGTTTGTCTCATGGGTGTTCCGGATCATCGAAAAGAGTGAACGCCCCATTATTTCACCATCAATCACCCAGTCAGCATTGAAAATCTTATGACGGCAGTGCTCGGAGTTTGCCTGCGCAAACATCATCAGTTCAGCATCGGTTGGATTGCGTTCCATGCGCGTAAAGTTATCAAACAGGTAGTCGACCTCATCATCAGAGAGCGCCATCCCCAGCTCAGTATTGGCGTTTTCCAGTGCCCCATGGCCGCCACCGATCACATCCACGCTGACCAGTGGCTGCGGCTGATGATGCAAAAAGAGTTTTTCCAGCTCGCTGGTGCAGTGCAGACTGATTCGGTCATCCGGTCACAGATCAGTGAACCGATCAGGGCATGACTGTCAGCCGTCAGACCGCTAATCCGGTATGCAACAGCACGCTCAATCCTGATCAGGCCTGCCAGTCCACAAAGGCCTGCAATATCAGTTGCCTTGGATGACCAGGGTGAGATGGTTCCAACACGGGGAGTGACAAAAAAGAGATCATCGGAAGTTTCAGCATCCAGAGGTGTTGGTGCATCACCCAGAATCGTCGCCAGCTTCTCGCTCTCCGAAGCCGCCCAACTGCTCTCCACCTCAGCCATGTAAACAAAGCGGGCATCGATATCCCCGGCATGGATACCTTGTGCGGCAAACGTATCAAGCAGCTTCTGCTTGCGAAAACCGGAGAGCGCGGATGCACCCTGAAGAGTAACGAGTCGGGAATCTGAAGAGGCTGAAGACATGTGTGTATCCTAGTGGCTGAAAACTGGAAACCAAGCGGAAGATGGTATCATTTGATTCCCGTCAATCCAGCAGAGAGTCCAATTGCTTTTCCCGATCCAGTTCAGCTCCCATCAATTCGTATCAAACAGACAAAAAAAGGCCCGCCGTGTCAGAGACAGGGCAGGCCTTTTAAACTTAAACAGTCAGATCAGATCGATCAGGACATCGCCTTTACGTGAGCATTCAGACGTGAAACACGGCGGGAAGCCTGCAATGGGTGAATCATGCGTCTGCGGCCAGCGCGTGCAAGCAGGGATGTTGCGCCCTTCAGTGCTTCGTTAGCTGCGGCCTTGTCGCCTGCTGCAATTGCAGTGTGAACTGCCTTGATTGCAGTGCGCATGGTTGATTTCTGAGCACGGTGCTGCTGACGGATCTTCTCGTCCTGACGGGCGCGCTTTAATGCAGATGCGTGATTTGCCACTCTTTCCTACTCCTTGAACCAAGGCTCTATTACCCGGCCCATGCCTTAAAATGAGCGGCGAACCATACGCAAAGCGCACCCTCTGTCAACTCATATTGCCACCTGTAATGCTTCATGATCTGCAACTTGCCGCCAGTGTCAGAAAGGGGCTAAGATATGCATCATGCATATGAAAAGAGGCATCTCAGCCTAGATGGAAATCACTGAAAATCCGACCAGTGTATTTGTAATCGCAGTACTTGTTGCTGTTGTATGCCAGATAGCCTCCTCAAAAATAAAGTTTCCACCTATCTTTCTCTGGCTGCTGGCGGGCATGGTGCTTGGCCCCTACGGCATACACATGCTCCACCCTGAGACGGTTCGACCAGCCCTCCACACACTGATTGAGCTTGGCCTTGCCGTCATTCTGTTTGAAGGAGGACTGAATCTTAATCTGAAGTCCCTGAAAGAGCATGGCTGGGTCGTCGGAAGGTTGCTGACGTTCGGTCCTCTGCTAACCATCGTTATCGGTGGCGCCGCTGCACACTTCCTGACAGGCATAAGTTGGCCGCTATCACTCCTCTTTGGTGCTCTGATTGCTGTGGGCGGGCCAACCGTCATCACTCCGATTCTACGGCAGGTTCGCCTGGATCGTGGGGTTGCCCATATCCTGAGCAGTGAAGCCATGCTGGTGGATGCAGTAGGTGCCATTTTAGCGATTGTCATGCTACAGCTTATTCTGGTGCCGGATCCAACAGCCCTGAGCACGATCCAGACAGTGGTCATAAAGTTTTCAGTCGGCACAGCTTTTGGCCTTGCAGGCGGCTGGCTGCTTTCCCGAATTCTGAAAAGCAGCATCATTGATGACATTGAAGCACGCACTGTATTCACCCTTGCCGCAGTATGGGGGCTTTTCCTTCTTGCCGATGGCATTAGTTCACAAACCGGGCTTCTGGCTGTGCTGGTTGCAGGCGCCACGATACAAAAAATGGAACTGCCCGACATTCAGCGCCTCCGTCACTTCAAAGGCAGCCTCTCTATTCTTCTGATCTCGGTTCTATTTGTGCTTCTGGCCGCCAACCTGAACCTTGGCATTGTCAAAGCACACCTCTGGGAAGGGCTTGTGATATTCCTGATTCTGGCACTGATAGCCCGGCCACTAAGCACATGGCTTGCCACCATCGGATCAGAACTGACGACTCCACAGGTATGGTTTCTGGCCGGCATGGCACCCCGGGGAGTGGTCGCGGCAGGCATTACATCACTGTTTGTGATCATTCTGATCGAAGCAGGCTATCAGGAGGCGGAAATCCTGCTTGCGCTTGTTTATATCATCATCATCGCATCTGTATTTGTTTACAGCTTTCTGGCATCTCCTCTGGCTCAATGGTTGAATGTTACGGGCCGGGATGAGCGCTCTGTACTGATTGTCGGTGGTGGGCAGATGGGCGCTGAACTGGGACGCGTACTGGCTGAAGAGCGTGAAGTCCGTTTCCTGGATCTCAACACTGAAGTTGTTAACAATCTTAAACGTGCCAATTTCCAGGCAGTATGTGGCAATGCACTTGATCCTATCTATATGGAGATTCTGCATACCGAAGAAGTTAGTGCCGTGCTGGCCATGACCGGCTCATCCGACCACAATCTGCTGATTGCCAGCCTGGCTCAGGAGACCTTCCATGTTGCCGAGGTCTACATCGCCCTTCAGGAGGGTGATGAAATCAAACATGCCAGCATGATTCGCCGGATTCAGGCCAAACGCCTTTTTGCCAAGCCCTACACCTTCTCCTACTGGCATGATCAGGCTCTGAGAAAGCGGCTGATGCACGAAATTCGAATTATTGAAGATGAGTCTGAACTGATCGGGCATAGAATGGCAGATGCAAGAATCTCCCATGGTATTCAGCCACTGGCTGTCTGCCGCAACGATCAGATGCTGATCCCTCATGATGATCTGATCTTTGAGGCCGGTGATGAAATCTCACTGCTTCTGAGACCTGAACGGATTCAGGAGGGGCAGGCACTCATTCTTCCTCCGGCTTCCGACCACAGTATGATCATCACAAAAAAAACTGCCTGACTGGGGCCTGTTAACAGAGTGTTGAAACTCCGAACCCGTTTTGCACCCAGCCCCACAGGGCTGCTGCATGTAGGCAATGCCTACTCGGCATTGATATGCCAGCAATGGGCGGAAAAACACGATGCCGAACTGCTGCTTCGTATCGAGGATATTGATCACACCCGGTGCAGAGATGAATATGCCACCCGGCTGATTGAGGATCTTCACTGGCTTGGCCTGAAGTGGCAGGGCGACACCCTCAAACAGAGTGAACATCAGAGCCGCTATCGCAATGCACTGGAGAAACTCAGGGAGCTGGGTGTGATCTACCCCTGCTTCTGTAGCCGGAAACATGTTCGGGAGGAGATCGAACGCATGGGTATCGCCCCGCATGCGGAGGATATCGGCGACCCCTATCCCGGTATCTGCCGGCAGATCGATCTCCACCAGCGTCATGAGCGCACACTGCATGAACGCTTTGCATGGCGGCTGGACTGTGCCAGTGCGATCAAACAGGTTGGTGAATCGCTGACATGGAGCGATGAGCATGGACATCACCACCCCGTCAACCTGTCGGCTCTGGGAGATCTGGTGATCGGGCGCAGGGATATCGGTATCAGCTATCATCTTGCGGTTGTCGTTGATGATGCCTGGCAGGGCATCACCCATGTCATCAGGGGTAAAGATCTGTTTTCCAGCACTGCTGTTCACCGCCTTCTACAAGCCCTGCTAAAACTGCCAACCCCCACCTATATCCATCACCCCCTGCTTGTTGATGGTGATGGAAGGCGGCTGGCAAAACGTGGTGAAGTGACCACCCTGAAACATTTAAGAGATGGCGGCATCACAGCCACCTCTCTCCGCCGCTTCCTGCTCAAAGAGGGGCCCCATCTATGGCCTTTTTCCCCTGATAACATTGATGAAATCAGGGAACAGCTTGGCAGCGACAGTTAAAACGCTCAGAATGGCCGCCATTGAAATTCCAACAGAGGACCTCTTCGTTGCCTACAATTCTTGATCTCATCGGTAATACGCCACTGGCTGAACTGCGCCACATCACTGCGCATCTGCCGGAAAACATCCGGATTCTGGCAAAGCTGGAGCGCTTTAACCCCGGTGGTTCCGTAAAAGACCGCCCTGCACTTCGCATGATTCAGGAAGGCCTGAAGTCCGGTGAACTGACCCGCGGCAAGACTATACTGGACTCCACATCAGGAAATACCGGCATCGCACTGGCAATGATCGGTGCAGCCATGGGCTACAAAGTCCGGCTGGTATTGCCGGGCAATGTCTCTGAC
>WSZY01000145.1 GCA_013139875.1 Mariprofundaceae bacterium
TGAGCCGGAAAAACCAGAGCTCTATCCTGATCAACCTGCTGGCTAACCACTCTGTCGAAGACTCCTATACAGTTACCAAAATACTGGCGCAGCACTATAAGATTCCCCTGATATCATTGAACAAGGTGACCCCGCCACCGAAACTGATGAAGCTCTGCAAATCCGATCAGGCCAGAAGACTCTGCTTCCTCCCGATCTCCGAACAGGGGAACCAGATTGTGGTCGGCATGGTTGACCCGATTGATCTTAACTTCGCCGATGAGATCAGGGCAATCTACCGGAAATCGGTTCAGCCCATCTTTATCAGCAAGGATGATTTCGAACGGAACTTCTATCGTTTCTTCAGGCAGGGCATCGAAAGGCCTGCAGAAGGCAAATCTCTGCTGGATACCCTGACACTGAAACAGGCAGCACTGGGCAGTGAAGAGGCCGAAACAGCTGAAAAGAGCGTGGCAGCAAAAAAGTTTGCCTCTCAGATCATTTTAAAAGCACTCGCCTCCGATGCTTCCGCACTCTACATCGAACCTCAGCGGGAGGAGTCGAAAATCAGCCTCCTGATTGATGGTGGCAGCTATGATCTCTGTATACTCTCCAGCTCCAACCACAAAGCGATTGTCACAGCTGTGATGGAACTGGCAAAGATGGACACCTCAAACACCGGAGTGGATCAGCGCAGCCGGCAACGTGTAAAATTCCGTGGTCAGGAGTACACCCTTATTTACAGGGTCACACCGACCCCCAACGGAGAGCGGATCTCTATCTACATCGTTGATGCGCGCCTCGACAACCTTACACTCGAAACACTCGGGCTTCCGGATGCATCAATTGAACAGATCAAAACGATCTTCAAAGGCCCGGGAATTTTCCTGATAACCGGCAGTGCCGGCACCGGAAAATCTACCGCACTGCAGGCTTTCACCCGCTACGCTGCCACCCTGAATGCACATGTTTTCACCATTGAGGATATCGTCAGACAGAAGATCAACGGTGTTCAACAGCTTCAGATCAAGCCCGGAGGACCATCCAAGTCCGCCATCCTGAATTCACTGCTCTCACGCAAGCTGGATATTGTCATTATTGATGAAGCAGACAAACAGGTGCTTCCCATTGCAGTGGAGGCAGCCAGCAGAGGCTGTACTGTACTGCTCTGTGTCTCAGCTCCCGGCATCAGGGAGGCGCTCTCCAAGCTGCTCTGCTCAGATATCTCCCGCTCCAAACTCGCTTCATCATTGAAATTGATCTACAACCAGCGAATCATCCGTAAGCTCTGCCCATCATGCAGGACAGCAGCAACACTGCATCCGGCCACTATTGATCAGTGGAAGATTCCAAAATCGCTTTCACTCCACAGTAGTGAAGGATGCGATGCATGCAGCCATACAGGCTATCAGGACACCATACCGCTGGCCGAGTTGCTTCCGTTCAATGAAAAGCTTGAAGCACTGGTTAATCAGGGGGCATCAGGCCCGGAGATTGTTGAAGAGGCACGCTATCAGGGAATGCTGACTCTTTTTGAACAGGGTGTTAACCGGGCCGTTGATGGTGTCACATCACTGGAAGAGGTACTTGCCACACTACCTTGCGATGAGCCCATCGACCTCAAAAGCAGAATGAAATACGGGCGTGTCATGCCGATGCAGAGAGACAGTTTTACTCCTGCACCCCAACCGACCAGAAGCGATGAAGAAGCGCAGGTTGTGACCCCCTCCATCTCGCTCTCATCAGAGCAGGAGAGCAAACCCTCTGCTGAAGAGAGTCACGCCTCCATTGCACCTCCTGATATGGCCATGCCGGCTGCGGAGAAACCTGCGATTATCAGAGAGGAGGAGAAGCCCGTACCTCCCCCCCCTGCCACTGCAGTTGAACAGGGCAAAGAGGATGTGAAGTCTTCCATCCTGCTGGTAGATGACTCACCGGTTACACTTGAGTTTACCCGCCATATTCTTGAAGTCTCAGGCCATTTCAGGATTGATACGGCAGAGACGGCCATGAAAGCGCTGGAGATGCTTCAGCAGAAGCAGTATCACCTCGTTATTACCGATCAGGAGATGCCCGAACAGACAGGGCAGGAGTTCATTGCATCCATTCGCCAGCACCCCTCCCTCAACAGTGTCGGAACCATCCTGCTGACCGGCAATCTCAACGAGATGTCGGCTCTGGAAGGCGGTGCTGATGGCTATATCAGCAAACCAACCGATCCGGAGCTTCTGGTGGCAAGAGCGAAATCAATATCCGATATCTACAGGCGACTGTCGGGGGCTGTACCTGTGCAATCAACAACAACAACAACAGCAGCAGCCCAATCAAAAGAGTACGGCAGTAAAGCCGATACAGTAGAGTTTACCGCTGCGGACATGGCCAAAATCTCAAGCCTTGAGCTGGATGCAACAATGAACGGCGCTTTGCCACGACGACGGCCAGAGGAGGCCTAAACAGGCAGCGACAAGAAGGGTGAAAAGAAGTCAGAATTCGATAACCTCTTCAAATAGGCCTGCCGGAACCGTTTTTACCCGCCACCTCTTCTGACTCTACGTCGACTGGATCTTCGATTTCAGCTTCGTCCACACTCTCCTCTTCATCCAGGCCCTCGCCTTCTGAATCCCCCTCTTCAACAACAGCAACGGATTGGGAAAAACTGTAGAGCGTGTTCTGACCCTTCACACTGTAGTTGACCAGACGCTCAATATTTTTCATCAGCTCAATCAGTGTCAGCATATGCCGAACGGCAAGCTTTCCGGTTGTACCGGCTCTGAGCAATTTTGCCTTCACCAGTTCGTAGCTTCGCTCCAGACTATCCAGTGTTGTAGCCTCCTGAATCAGCGTCTCCTCATCTCTCGCCTTCTGTTGAATGCTCTCCAGGATCGAGATGGCCAGACGACGATTCTCAGCCAACACCTCGTCAATATCCCCGGAGA
>WSZY01000227.1 GCA_013139875.1 Mariprofundaceae bacterium
CCGGTGGATGCCTGACCACCTTTGCAGCAAAGCTTCTCGATGTACTGATGATACGCTATCCCGAGCACCCTTTTCCCATCCTGCTCGCCGAGACGCTTCGTGAGGCCAGCCGCTGCCGCGGGCATGACTTTGATCACAGGGTCTATGAAAAGGATATGGCTGAGGCCTTCCTTGCAGAAAACCGTATCCAGCACAGTCTGGAGCAGATTCGCAGACGGTTAAGAGGGGAGGCGGGAAGAGCATCGGAAGAGCCGGAGAACCGGCATGGAAGCACCACCCACGTCAGCGTGGTCGACAAAGAAGGAACTGCAGTCTCCATGACCAGCAGCAACGGTGAAGGCTCCGGCATTGTCGTGCCGGGAACAGGCATCCATCTGAATAACATGCTGGGAGAAGAGGATATCAATCCCCTCGGTTTCCATCAGTTGCCTGCAGGAGCCACGCTCTCATCCATGATGGCACCCTCCATTCTGCTCAAAAACGGCAGGCCGGAGGTAACACTGGGAAGTGGCGGTTCCAACCGTCTGCGTGGTGCCATCCTTCAGGTTCTCTCCCGCTACACACTGATGCAGCAGTCAATCCACCATGCCGTTTTTGCCCCACGCCTCCATAACGAAGGCAACCGTCTCGATGTGGAGCCGGAAGGCCTGGATGAAGCGTGCCGTCATCAGCTTCTGGAACTGGGCTGGGATATCCGCGACTGGGAGAATCAAAGCGTCTACTTTGGCGGTGTACATGCCATCTGCATGAATGAGAAGGGACATCTTGATGGCGCGGGAGACCCCAGGCGTGGAGGATCAATCGCATGGGCCTGAATCGTGCCCATATCGCCCTCGGTGGCAATCTCGGTGACGTGAAACAGACATTCATTCAGGCACGTAGTGAGCTGAATGCAGTGGGTGGAGTCAAACTGCTCAAAAGTTCAAAACTCTATCGAACCCGGCCGGTCGGCCCGGCCGGACAGCCCGACTACCTCAATGCTGTGATTGAGATAGAGACCTCCATTAAACCCGACACCCTGCTAACCCTTCTGCACCGGATTGAAGATGCCCACGGGCGCATAAGAGCAGAGCAATGGGGAGCCAGAACACTCGATCTCGATATCCTCACCTATGGAGACATTCAGATTGATGGCGAAGCACTGACCATTCCACATCTGATGATCAGCAAACGCATGTTTGTACTTTGCCCTCTATGCGATGTTGATTCAAACTGGCAACATCCGCTACTGAAGGTCACGGCAGAGCAGATGATGAATCAGCTGATCGCTTCGGGAGAGCCGCCGTTACCTGAGGGAGAGAGATGGTAGGAAGTCCGGTCAAAAGATGCTGCTAGAGCAGCCACTGGAGCGATGCCACATCGCCGTGGAAGGCGCCATCGGAATCGGCAAGACAACAGTTGCTCGGAAACTGGCTGACAGGCTCGCCTCCTCCACTCTGCTGGAGAGCATCGATGACAACCCCTTTGTTGAACTCTTCTACCAGAATCCATCACGTCATGCCCTTGCTGTTCAACTCTCCTTTCTCTTTTCACGCCTGAAACAGTGGCAAAGCATCCATCAGCAGGAGCTCTTCTCCCGGGGGTTGATCAGTGACTACCTCTTCGCCAAAGATCGTCTCTTCGCCAGCATCAATCTGACCGATGAGGAGTTCGCCCTCTATGAGCAGGTGGCGCATCTCGTCTCGGTGGATATTCCAAAGCCCGATCTGGTGACCTACCTGCAATCGGATCATGGCATCATCATGGAGCGCATTCGTAACCGGAACAGGAGCACGGAACGTGGCCTGACCCCGGACTACCTGAAACAGGTGATCGCGGGTTATGACAACTTTTTCTTCCACTATCAGGAGACACCACTACTGGTCGTGCAGACCGACAAGCTCAACTTTGCTGAAAATGATGAAGATATGGATGCCCTGATCAGTCGTATCCGCAACATGCGCTCCAGCACCGAGTTCTGGGCGGATCATAGTTGATTAGATTGAGTTTGAAACGCGTGCATCCTGCACTTGTTCAAACACGCAAGGCTAAAAGCGCGGTTTTAACCTTGCTCACAAAATCACTCGTAAATCCGCATGATTTTGGCAGGCCATCCATGGCCTGTATAGAGGTTGTATGAATCCACGCATCAGTATGATTACGCTGGGTGTAGCTGATCTTCAAAAGTCGGTTGCGTTTTATGAGAGACTTGGCTTTCCACGCATGGAATCTCCACCGGAAGTGGCCTTCTTCACCCTCAACGGTACATGGCTCGGCCTCTATGGCCGTAATGCATTGGCAGAAGATGCAAATGTATCACCTGAAGGCAGTGGTTTCTCAGGAGTTACGCTCTCTCACAATCTGAAAACAGAGGCCGAAGTCGATGATTTAATGGCTGAGGCTACCTCTGCCGGAGCTATAATCACCAAGCCTGCCCAGAAGGCATTCTGGGGTGGTTATCACGGTTACTTCAAAGACCCGGATGGGCACCTCTGGGAAGTCGCCCATAACCCCTTCTTCTGGATCGGGCCAGATGATTAGTGAATGAGGTTGCAAAACTCGCCATTATCCCCTCATTATTCATTATCTTGAGTAAATCCTGATCCCCCACTAGGATTCTCAAATCCTGAAAGACGGTACCTCAATCTGTGAACAAACAGACGGACTGAAGCGGAAAGGAAGATATGAACAAGAGAATCACTGCGGCCACGCTTGCAAAAGCCAAGGCTGAAAATCAAAAATCTGTCTGGCTAACCGCCTACGACACCACTTCGGCAACATTGGCCGAAGCTGCCGGTGTGGATGTACTGCTTGTCGGCGACTCCCTCGGTATGGTCGCACTGGGCTTTGACTCCACCATCCCCGTTACCCTTGATCAGATGATTCATCACACGGCTGCCGTGGTTCGCGGCACGGGCTGTTCTGACAACCGTAGAGCATGGGTGGTCTGCGACCTTCCTTTTGGCACTTATCAGCAATCTCCCGAACAGGCATTTGAAACTTCAGTTCGGGTTCTTCAGGAGACCGGCTGTGACGCTGTAAAGCTTGAAGGCGGTGTGCCCATGGCCAAAACCATCCGTTTTCTCTCTGATCGTGGTATTGCCGTAGTGGCACATATCGGCCTTACCCCGCAATCGGTGAAGAAGTTCGGCAGCTACAAGGCTCGCGGCAACAATCCTGAGGAGTACAAGTCCATCCTTGAAGACGCGAAAGCCGTGACCGAAGCTGGTTCGGTGGCACTGGTGCTTGAATCTATTCCTGCCGAACTTGCCGAAAAGATTACCGCAACTGTCTCCATTCCGACGGTGGGTATCGGTGCAGGCAGAGGCTGCGATAGTCAGGTGCTGGTCTGGCATGATCTGCTGGGCCTGTCAGAGAAGAACCCGCCCTTTGCTCCGGCTTACACCAACCTGCGCCAACAGATCACCGCTGCCATCAGCACATGGTCTGATGATGTGCGCGATGGGGAATTCCCCAGGCAATGAACATTGTAACAACCACCACAGAACTTCGGCGGCAGCTTGCTCCAATGCGGGGGCAGGAGCGTATTGCCTTTGTCCCAACCATGGGTTGCCTGCATGAGGGGCACTTAAGCCTGATTCGAAAAGCTA
>WSZY01000213.1 GCA_013139875.1 Mariprofundaceae bacterium
ACACGCCGGCGCGGACAAGACCGCGGCAGACGAGGGGGTAATGCTGCGCGGCGTACTCGACCTCGACGATATCGAGGTTGGAGAGATTATGACCCATCGCACCGATCTGGAAATGATCGATGCCGATCTGTCGCCGATGCAAATCGTCTCGCAGGTACTGAGCAGCCAGTACACGCGGCTGCCTCTTTATCGCGGCGATCCAGACAACGTAATCGGCGTGCTGCACGCGAAAGCGCTACTGCGCGAAGTGCAGGACCATGACAGACATATCGACGAAATGGATATTTCCGTGGTCGCGACGAAGCCATGGTTTGTGCCGGAATCAACCGACTGTCTGAGCCAATTGCAGGCATTCCGACAGCGCCGCGAACATTTCGCATTGGTCATCGATGAATATGGTGCACTTCAAGGCGTGGTGTCATTGGAGGATATTATCGAGGAGATTGTCGGCGAAATTGTTGATGAATCCGATATCCCGTCGCTACCGGAAGTATGGCCGCAACCGGATGGTTCACTGGTCGTTGCCGGAACGGCCAATCTGCATGACCTCAATCTGGCTCTGGGTACAAAGATGCCCGAGGAGAATGTCACCACCATAGGAGGACTGATTGTCAGCCTGCTTGGTGATCAGCCTGAAGATAAACTCTGCATTTTAGAAAGTGGTGTTTATATTGAGGTGACCAGCCTTCATGGTGACTGGATCAGGCGTGTTAAAATTACAAAAGTGGCGGATGAAAACGGAGAGCCTCATGGCAAGAGTGCTTCATAACGCCTCTTAAGCTCACAGAGGTCACTCCAGGCATGCCGCTTCTGCTGCGGAGATCGCAGCAGATAGGCCGGATGGTACATCACCTGAACCGGAATCCCGTGGTAGTCGTGCCAGTTTCGACGCAGAACTGAAAGCGATTGATCTGTCTCAAGCACTGTCTGCGCCGAGACCCTTCCCAGCAGACAGATAATTTTTGGTGAGAGCTCCCTGAGCTGGGCATCAAACCAGCGGCTGCATGCCTCAACCTCATCCGGCCTTGGATCACGATTGTTGGGTGGGCGGCATTTCACTGTGTTCATGATGTAGACCCCTGATCGATCCATGCCGAGGGCACCCAGCATGCGATCCAGAAGCTTCCCTGCCCTGCCCACAAACGGTTCCCCCTTCAGATCCTCATCGCGCCCGGGAGCTTCACCGATAAAGACGATGTCCGCCTCGGGATTGCCAACTCCGAACACAACTTTGGTTCTCTGCTCAGACAACCGGCATGCCACGCATGATGAAGCCTGAATGGCAATATCATCCAGCCTGTTTCCATCCACAGCAGTGTCAGCAGTTGAAGTGGCAGGAAGTGATGGTGGCCCGGGTTGGGAAGAGACCGGGGAAGGGGCCACTGCGGCCCCTTCCGGTTTGATCTCATTGGTGATCTGTTCTGATGGATCGGTTCTATCGGCAGGAAATGGTCTGTGGATACCGATTTCACTTAGATAGAGGTCTCTGAATTCAGCGTGCTCCGGCACAATCTGCGCCGTTAGCCGAGTAGTGAATCAACCACAGAAGTTGAGCCGAGATAAACAGGCACCCGCTGATGCAGTCCTGTTGGCTCAACATCCAGAATGGCCAGATCAGCACTGCAACTCGCCTTGCCTCCGGCATTCTCAATCAGGTAACCCATCGGAATCGCCTCATAGAGAAGACGAAGCTTACCAGTGCTGTTTTTCTCATCCGCCGGATAGAGAAAGATGCCACCCTTAAGGAGGGTGCGGTGCATATCCGCCACCATGGAACCCACATAGCGCATTCCCAGGCCGGAAGACTCTTTCAGTGCTTCAAGTTTGCCACCCATGCCATCAAGCCATTTGTCCGCATTGGATTCATTCACCGAGTAGTAACCGCCGGTTGCAGGAATCGACATATCCGGATGGCTCAACTCAAAGCGGGCATTGTTCGGATTGAAAGTATAGCCATGAACACCTTCACCAACTGAGCAGACCAGCATCAGGGAAGGGCCAAAGAGTACATAACCGGCAGCCACCACTTCACGTCCGGACTGCAGTGTATCGGATACATGCGGTGTTTCAGAGTTGGCTGTTTTGCGTTTAACAACTGAAAATATGGTGCCAACCGGGCCATCAATATCGAGATTGGATGAACCATCCAACGGATCAACCAGCACGACCCAGTCGGAATGCGAATACTCATCAATGACAAGAAGCTCTTCCTGCTCCTCGGAACCAACCGCACAGACGTGGCCTGTAGAGCGCATCTCATCCAGAAAAATCTCATCAGAGAGAATATCAATCTTCTGCTGCTGCTCACCCTGAACATTCTCACTACCAGCAACGCCCAGCGCACCACGAAAGACCGCACCACGAAGCAGGGCGGATATCTCAATACCTGCTCGTCCGACACCTTGAATAATCGGCATCATCGCGGGCCCATTGGGGCCCTCTTTGGCAATACGGTTCAGTGTCACTGGCATTTCATCCCTCCAAGAATGTTATGTTTGAAAAAAACAGACAGCATTATAGCAATGATTGGAACATCTTACAAAAAGATTACTTTTAGCGCCCCTCTCTCCGCACAGGGAAGCACCCCAGGGCACCCTCTCTTGCGCAACACCCCAGGGTGCCTTCTCTCTCGCAGGTTCGATTCACCTTGGCGCAATTCACCTCGTGCGGCGAGCGAATACCATAAGCCCGTAAGCGTAGGCGGACATGTGCCGCCGGAGCGGCAGAAGCAAAAGACAGGAAGTCTTTTGCGAATCAAACAAAAAGGCTCCAGGCAGAAAGCCTGAAGCCTTATTAAACAAATGGCGGAGCGGACGGGACTCGAACCCGCGACCTCCGGCGTGACAGGCCGGCATTCTAACCAACTGAACTACCGCTCCAGGTAGTAAATGGTGGGCGCTGCAGGACTCGAACCTGCGACCACCGCCTTGTAAGGGCGGTGCTCTACCAACTGAGCTAAGCGCCCAAAAAAACAAGGGCTCAATTAAGCCCCTGTTTAAAACCATGAGCGGTATAAACCGCTCATTTAATTTTTACTTAACAGCGTCTTTCAGAGCTTTACCAGCTTTAAACTTAGGCGCCTTGGATGCTGCAACCTGGATTGCCTCACCAGTACGTGGATTACGTGCAGTACGTGCCGCACGGTCTGCTACTGAAAAAGTACCAAAACCTACCAGGCTTACGCTACCGCCATTGCTCAGAGCACCAGTAATGCCACTAAGAACAGCCTCTACCGCAGCGCCTGCTGCCACTTTACTCAGGTCAGCATTTGCTGCCACATGATCGATCAATTCTGCTTTATTCATTTTTTCTCCCGCTAGCTGTG
>WSZY01000133.1 GCA_013139875.1 Mariprofundaceae bacterium
GGGGCCATAAATAAATAGAGGGGACATCCTGTCCCCTCATACCCTTCCCTTACCTAGCGTCCCAAACAGAGACCCCTTTCATGCCAGGTTTGTAACTCTACAGCAGTTGCGGTGGGGGCGATCCTGCACGAGGCAGCGTGGTTCGTGTATCCCGCGAAAGGGGGATGGTGGTTTTATTAAGGTGTGGCTGGTCAGGTTGTAGGATGGTTTTTCTATTTTAAAACAGAAGCGTGAAAATATTAGCCATATGGCTTAATCAGGCCCATCTGATACGCCTCAAAGACAGCCTCAGTTCGTGAGTGTACGGAGAGTTTGCGGTAGATATGTTTGATATGGGTGGTCACGGTGTGCTGGCTCACACCCAGGTTTTCAGCCACTTCCTGCCTGCTATAGCCTTTGGCAATGAGTGTCAGAACACTCTTTTCCCGTTCGGTAAGTGTGGGTTGGGAATCATCTGTAACCTGCTGGTGTGGCGTCTGAAAGCGTTTGAGAAGATAGCGGGCAATACCCGGGCTGATGGGGGATTCACCTTTAATAAGCTGCAGGATATGAGGGCCGACTTTTGCCAGGGAATCATCCTTTAAAATATACCCGGTGGCTCCAGCCTCAATGGCCTGAAGCACATGCTCTTCATCGTCAAAGCCGGAGACGACCATTACCGCCCCCCCTGGATGCTGCTGCTTGATCTGATGAATAAGGTCGATTCCATTGCCATCGGGCAGGCCGATGTCAACAAGGATAATATCAGGTTTACGCTCCAGCATGGCCTCTGCCTCAGCAACGTTTGATACGGCTGCCAGCAGTTTCAGCCGGGGATGATTTTCAACCGCCTGAATCAGAACATCCCGTGTGACAGGCTCATCTTCCACTATTAGAACTGTATGACTATCCAACTAAATCCCCCTTTTGATCTGCTACTATAACGCAGTATCTGTCATTTCATACAGGATAATATTACAAAGTGGAGAGACGCCGTATCCCCTCTTTAAGTTCATCCATGCCGGTGGCATAGGAGAATCGGACATGTCTGTCAGATTGATAGGTGCCAAAATCTTCTCCCGGCGTAATAGCCACGCCCTTCTCTTCAAGCAGCTTCCAGCAAAAGGTACGGGAGTCATCAGTAAGCTTCTCTACATTGGCATAGATATAAAAGGCACCCTGAGGTTCTACAACAATTTCAAAGCCAAGCTTTGGCAGCTCTCTGAGTAGAAACTGCCTGCGTTCGTCATAGGCCAGGCGCATGCTTTCAACGGCAGCCCTCTCTTTGAGGGCAGTGATGGCGGCGTGTTGCGACAGTGTAGGCGCGGCAATAAATATATTTTGCATTACCCGCCTGCATGCATCAATCAACGCTTCAGGTACAATGATCCAGCCAATTCTCCAGCCAGTCATGGCCCAGCGTTTGGAGAAGCCGTTCACAACAATCGCATTGTCGTCAAACTGAAGGGCGCATGGTGGCCGGGTGCCGTAGGTCAGGCCGTGATATATTTCATCCGAGATCAGGTAGCCATCTCGCTCCCTGCATGCAGATGCAATACGCTTTAACTCATCCGGGTTGATCAGAGTGCCTGTCGGGTTGCCCGGATTGATAACAACGGCAGCCCTTGTCTCTGCCTGCCACCTCTGCTGAACCAGACTGTCGGATAGATGATAGCGGTTCTCAGGGCCAACCGGGACGTTGACAGGATTGCCACCGGCAAGGCGGATAAAGTTGCGCTGACATGGATAGCCGGGATCGGAGAGAAGTACGGACTCGCCGGCCTCCAGCAGCACTGCATAGATCAGGCTGAAAGCACCGGAGGTTCCCGGTGTGATTAGAATCCGTTTCGAATCAACAGCTACGCCGTATTCATCTTGATACCACTGTGAAAGTGCCTGCTGCAGCTCAGGGGCACCTGTTGACGGTGTGTAGAACTGATCACCGTTATCAAGGTGTGCTTTGGCAGCCTCAATAACGGAGCGCGGCGTAGGAAAATCCGGCTCTCCAATCTCCATGTGAATGATCTTCCTGCCCGTGCTCTCCAGCTCTTTGGCACGTTCCAGCAGTTGCATAACACGGAAAGGTTCAATGCAATCAATTCTACGCATCAGTGAAACATAGCGAGATGGTCTATGCTTGTCTCATGGCAGTTTCATATTCCATACGTAACCGTTTCGAGTTGGCTGCCACTGGCAGGAGGCATTGTCGAATCGTCTACAGGGATGATCACGGCGAACATCATGCCGTGATGGCGATACCGAACGAGCGGCGGACTATTGATGGCGTGGAGTGGGGCTTCTTTGATTCCGAGGCCGGCGTTTTGCTGGAGGTGGAGCTGGAAGATATTCTGGCGATCGAATTACCGGAAGGGTAAGCTTCAGCCAATGGAAACAGCATCAATTGAGTGGGTCGAAGCCTTTCACATTATTGCTATGGTTGCATGGTTTGCAGGGCTTTTTTATCTGCCGCGCATTTTTGTCTACCACGCCGGCCAGCCCGACGGCCCGGTTCACGAGCAGTTTTGTGTGATGGAGTTC
Source organism: Mariprofundaceae bacterium (assembly GCA_013139875.1). Lineage (GTDB taxonomy): Bacteria > Pseudomonadota > Zetaproteobacteria > Mariprofundales > Mariprofundaceae > WSZY01. The sequence goes on from WSZY01000133.1 coordinate 2,518, forward strand.
AAACTCTACAAGTACATCATGCAACCGGCGATGATCGTGACTGTTGCGTGTGGTGTTGCACTGACCACGATGGAGTGGGAGTACCTGCAGGGCGAGCCCTGGTTCTGGGTCAAGATTGCGCTTGTTCTGCCCCTGCTGGTCTACCATTTTTACAGTGGAGGCATTGTAAAAACTTTTGCTGCGGGTATGAACAGACGCAGTCATAAGTTTTACCGTTTCTACAATGAGCTTCCGACACTGATTCTGATTGCGATTGTCATTATGGTGGTGGTTAAGCCGATTTAGAGATATCCGCAAAAGGCGTCCTGCCTTTTGCTTGAATCGCTTCGGCGGCACATGTCCGCCTACGCTTACGAGCTCATGTTATTCGCTCGCCGCACTTCCATGTGCGGGTAGGGAGCCCAAAGCCGTATCTAATTCCCCGGCCAGACCAGCACAGGATTTCTCGCAGCAGCGGTCTCATCCAGCCGGGAGCGGATGGGGAGTAGCGGGGCAACATGCAGTGCTTCGGTATCACCCTCTTCACACGCTATGGCAATCTCCAGCATGGCATCACAGAAGGTATCGATGGTTTTACGTGATTCAGACTCTGTAGGCTCAATCAGCATGGCACCGTGAACCACTAAAGGAAAATAGACAGTCATCGGATGAAAGCCGAAATCAATCAATCGTTTGGCAATATCCAGTGTCTTGATACCGTGCCTGTTCTGAATCTCATCGGTTAGCAGGCACTCATGCTTGCAGATACCTTCAAATGGTACGTGGTAGGCCTCTTTCAGGCGAGCAAGAATGTAGTTGGCATTGAGCACTGCATCTTCGGCAATTCTGTGCAGATGGTCTCTTCCGAAGGCTGCTATGTAGGCTGCCGCCCGCAGCAGGACTCCCACCTGGCCAATGGAGCCGAGTACGGGCCCGATAGAGGATTCATCACTGTGAATGATCCGGTAGAGATCACCCTCCCTGATAATACGTGGTGTCGGCAGGTATGGAGCCAGAGACTCATTCACTACAACGGGGCCGCCACC
>WSZY01000207.1 GCA_013139875.1 Mariprofundaceae bacterium
CACGGCCGGGGACACCCGCATCCAAAATCGAGGATGATATCCCTGAGAGCGTAAAAGATGCCCGCCTGCAGACCCTGCTCGAACTGATACGTGAGCAGTCCAGAGCCGCAACCGAACGCCAGGTTGGGAAGACGCTGGATGTTCTCGTTGAAAAAGAGGGTAAAAAGGTGGGGGATATGCAGGGGCGTACACCTGACTTTAAAATTGTTCACTTCCGTGGCCAGCCAAGACAGATTGGCCAGGTTATGCCGGTAAAAATTATCGAAGCCTATGGCCAATCTCTGCGTGGAGAGCTCTGCATTGCATAGCACTCACAACATCTGTGCGGGAGTCTGAAATGGAGACAGTCGACCTCTCATCCATGGGCACATCGATGCTTGCCGCACTCTGCGGACCGGATAACCGGATCATCAAGCAGATTGAAAAGCACTTTCACGTCCGTTTTCTTGGCAAGCCGGGGCAGTGGAGCATTGAGGGAGAGCAATCCTCTCAGGCTGGCGATGCGCTGCACCAGCTCGTCCGGCAACTGGAGGGCGGTTCGCTGACCCGGATTGATGTTGAAGGCATACTGGCTGACGGACAACCGCCAGAGAGTGCGGGCAGAAGCAGAGACAGGGAGAGTGTGCTGATTGCCGGCCGCCGCCATATTCAGGGTAAAACGGAGAATCAGCGTCAGTATCTTCGTGATATCCATGATAACACCTTAACACTCTCCATCGGCCCTGCCGGTTCGGGCAAAACCTATCTGGCTGTGGCTGCAGCCGTGGTTGCACTTAACTCACATGAAGTTGATCGCATTATTCTGACACGCCCGGCCGTTGAAGCCGGAGAGCGTCTTGGTTTTCTGCCGGGAGACATACAACAGAAAGTCGACCCATACCTTCGCCCGCTATTTGATGCACTGGCTGATATGATTGGTGTTGAGAAGATGAATGCACTGATGGAGCAGGGTCGCATTGAAATCGCACCCCTGGCCTATATGCGTGGACGTACGCTCAATGACGCATTTATCATTCTTGATGAGGCGCAAAATACGACAAAAGCACAGATGAAGATGTTCCTGACCCGGCTCGGTTTCGGATCAAAGATGGTGGTGACCGGAGACAGTACGCAGGTCGACCTGCCACAGCACCACCACAGTGGCCTTCTACATGCACTGCAGGTGCTCGAAGGGGTTGAGGATGTCGGCATCTGTCGCCTGACCGGCAGGGATGTTGTCAGACATCGGCTTGTTGAGAAGATTGTTACTGCGTATGAGAAGCGTGAAGATGATTGATATTGTTGTGGACGAGGGTATTGAAGAGCCGCTACCTGATAATGCTTCCATCTGCAAAGCTGTAGAGACCGCCTGCTCTGAAGCCGGGGTTACCGGGACGCCTCACCTCTGCATTCGCTTTGCAGATGACGCCACAGTTAAGGGCCTCAACAGCCAGTGGCGTGGCAGGGAGAGTGTCACCGATATTCTCTCTTTTCCCATGCAGGATGGGCCGGAGTTTGATCTTGATGAGTCACTCGGTGATATAATTCTTGCAACACCTTTCACACTCAGAGAGGCGGAAAGGCTCTCTCTGCCCTTAACCGATCATATGCTTCACCTGATCGTTCATGCTACCCTGCATCTACTGGGGCATGATCATATGACGGAGAGTGAAGCAGAACTGATGCAGAAAACAGAGTACAGAGCCATGCAAAAACTTGGCCTGCATAACCCATACCCCGATGAACTTTATAAGGATGAAGCGCATGTCTAACCATTTTCAGGAGTGGCTTCGCCAGAAACTTCTGACCCGCCTGAGACCCGGCCGTAATGAGGATGAGTTGCTTGCTCTCATCGGCAAGGCAGAGGCTATCCGGTCGGATGAGCAACGCCATCAGATGGAGAGTATGGTGGAGTTCCACGACATGCGGGTGCGTGAAGTGATGATCCCGCGCTCGGAAATCAAAGCGGTGGAAGTGCATATGAAGCTCTCCGAAGTGGAGCAGGTCATGACAGAGAGCGGTGTAACCCGTCTTCCGGTCATTGATGGTGATCTGGACCGGGTTCTGGGTGTGGTCCATGTCTGGGATCTCTTCTCTGCACGGGTACAAAACAGATCACCATCACTGAATGAACTGATTCGCCCATGCCTGAAAGTATCGGAACTGCAACGGGTCTCCGGCCTGCTTTCGGAGATGCGTGCAGACAGCCATATGGCGATTGTACTGGATGAGTATGGTGGAACCGCCGGTCTGGTAACACTTTCCGATCTGCTTGGAGAGATTATCGGCTCGATGGATGAGCGCGGTGAGGCAACAGAGGGTGCCGAGTACCGGCGAACCGAAAGCGGTGCGCTGGAGGTGCAGGCACGCATGCATGTCGAAGAGCTGGCGGAGCTGCTTGCCCGCAAACTTCCTGAAGGTGACTTTGATACTGTTGGTGGCCTGATTGTCACCGAACTCGGTCGCATCCCCGTCAAGGGAGAACAGATCATTATTGATGGACTGGACATTCATGTTCAGGAGGCTGACCCCAGACGGGTTGTTCAGATTCTGATCAAGCCGCAAGAAAAGCCCGACTAAATCATGCTGTTAGACCAGGGGGAGAAAAAGCTTAAACCGTATCAAGCCATTCTGGTGCTACTTTGCGGTGGAGCCATGCAGTTCACCTTCTCTCCCTATGATTACAACTGGCTGGCCATTATTGCCCTCTCCATCTGGGGATGGCTGCTGCTCAATTCCACACGTCCGTTTCTTGTCAGTTATCTGTTTGGCTTTGGCTGGTTCGGGCTCGGATCATGGTGGCTGGCAGATACCTTTCATCTTTACGGTGGGCTGGCCTATCCGATTGCCTATGGATGCGTGGCGCTTGTCGGGGTGGTTATGGCACTCTTTCCGGCCGTCTGGGGATGGCTGGCAGTCAGGGTTGCAGGGCAGGGTTCTGATAACAGCAGCTGGATCATCCTGCTATTCCCCGCATCGGCAGTTCTGACTGAGTGGCTACGCGGCCACCTCTTTACCGGGTTACCCTGGACATCACTTGGGAATCTGACTCTGGATACGCCTGCAGCCAGTTGGGCATCAGTCATCGGTGTCTACGGTGCGGCCGCAATACCTGCCCTGATTGCCATCTCTCTGGCAGCCTTCAGCCACCGGAAAACGGGCCCTGCCGCCATGGCCGGCCTGCTTCTATCCGTTGCACTCATCTGGTTTGCGCCTCAACCCATCCAACTCGAAGGAGAGGCTCGAACGGCTGTACTGATTCAGGGCAATATCCCTCAGGATGTGAAATGGGATCGTGGCTTTCTTGAAGAGACCATGCACCGTTACGACACCCTCACCACCTCTGCTTTTGCCGGCAGTGATATTCTAATCTGGCCTGAAGCGGCGGTTCCCTTCTTCCTCTCCCGTGCTCCCGGTTGGGATCAGTGGTTGAAAAACAGGGTCACGATATGGAACAGGCCACTTCTCTTTGGCGGGCTGAAAGTGATGGAGGAGAAACCGGGAGAACCACCTGTCGCACAGAACGGCCTCTTTATTCAGCAACCCGGATCATCCGATCGCGACTTTACCGGCAAACATCATCTGGTTCCCTTCGGTGAATATGTACCCGCCTGGCTGCCGTGGCTGCATAAGCTTGTTCCCAATATCGCCGATTTCCAGTCGGCTGAAAATGAAGGTGTGTTGACGGATGGCGATACGGTTTTCGGCTCTCTGATCTGCTATGAGTCCATCTTTCCGGAGGAGGCCCGGGCACGTGTAGAGCGGGGGGCTCAGGTTCTCGTTGTTGTCACCAATGATGCCTGGTACGGCCGGAGCCCTGCCACATGGCAGCATCTTCAGGCGGCAAGAATGCGTGCGATTGAGACAGGGCGTTATCTGCTTCGTGCCGCCAACACCGGTGTTTCAGCCATTATTGCTCCGGATGGTTCTATCACGGCAACGGCTCCATGGTGGACGCAGAGCGTGGTAAAAGGTACATATCGTCTTTCAGATGCAGTTACGCCGTATCAAAAATGGGGTGACCTGCCATCAACTGTTACGGCCTGTCTGCTCCTGCTTGCAGGTGGCCTGCGAAGAAAATATTGGAGAAATTGATGAAGCAAACACCGGTAGCTGTATTGGGGGCAGGTTCATGGGGAACAGCACTGGCCATGGTGTTATCACGCTGTGGTCGTGAAGTTCATCTGTTTGAAAGAAACGGTGCACTGGCCCGGGAGATGCAGAAGGTTCGCCGGAACAACCATTTTCTTCCCGGCATCACCTTTCCTGAAAGCCTCTCTGTCACCGCAGATTACGACAAGGCATTGAAGGGGACTGCTGCAACGGTGCTGGCAGTGCCATGCTCTGCCGCTGACTCTGTGCTCAGCAATATTTCCGGCTCTTCCACGCCTGTTATTGCTGCCTGCAAAGGGCTTAATCCCGACTCACTGGAACGGGTTGACGAGCTGCTGATCCGCCATGTTGGCATAGATCGTGCCGCACTGCTCTCAGGCCCCTCTTTTGCCAGGGATAGTGCAGAGGGGCTACCGACCGCCATCACCATGGCCGCTGCTGATCTCACGCTTGCCCGTCAGTGTGCCGAACTCTTTGATGACCCCGCATTCAGAATCTATACCAGCACCGATATGGCCGGCGTTGCTCTGGGTGGTGCGCTAAAGAATGTTATTGCCATTGCTGCAGGCATCTCATCCGGTCTGAACCTCGGACATAGTGCTGTTGCTGCCCTGATCACACGGGGTATCGTGGAGATATCCAGGCTTGCCGTTGCCTGTGGAGGCAAGCCCGAAACCATGAGCGGGCTATCAGGGCTGGGTGACCTTGTACTGACATGTACCGGCGAACTTTCACGTAACCGAAAAATGGGCATCGCACTGGCGCAGGGAATGAGTGTTGATGAAGCACGGACTCATGTCGGGCAGGTGGTGGAAGGTGAAAAAACAGCCATTGCTGCATGCAAACTGGCTGAACAACACGGTATCGAAATGCCCATCTCAGAAATTGTCCGCTCCGTTCTTGAGGAGAAGATCAGGCCTGATCAGGCAGTTTCCCAACTCCTGAACCGGCCTGAAAAGGCTGAGTATACTTAACCGGGATCGGCAATCGTAATGGATGATGAAGAGCTGTTTTCCAAGGCGATGGGCGTTGTTCGTCCTATTGCATCTTCAGATAAAATCACTGTTGAAAAGCCCAGGTCAAAGCAGTTCCAGCGTGACATTCATCATAAGCCACTGAGTGAAGAGTCATCAGCATCCAGACATTCGGCTCCCGGGGCCACAGAGGATCCCTGGACACTGATCAACAGCGGTGTCTCACATGAAAAGCTTAAGCAGCTGGCTGCAGGGAAGCCCCCCGTTGGCGTTGAAACAGATCTGCATGGCATGACCCGCAATGAGGCACTGTCAGAGCTGGAGCGACTCTTTGAAGAGGCGATATCCGGGAAAATCCGGGTCATCTCTGTTGTTCATGGCCGCGGACTCCACTCTCAGGGAAAGCCTGTGCTCAAAGAGGCTCTCTACCAATGGCTTGGATCGGGCCCATTCGCAAGCCAGGTACTTGCAGCCATACCCAAGCCCTATACCGGCGGAGGCTCATGCCTGATTCTTTTGCGGCGGGAGCGAAGCAAACGTCGTTAACTCACCGCCCTGTGTGCATCCCTCTCCCCTTGCGCTATAATTCCACTATGAAAAGAATTTTCCTTCTCCCTCTCGCTGCCATTGCACTTTTTGCAACCACCATCATAGCCTCACAGGTTGCATCTGCTGTGGAGGCGCCACCCACAGAGATTCATGACACAGAAGCTGCACATGAAACTGTGGAGGGTGGTGATTCCGGAGGACTGAAAGAGGAACTCTCTGTAGCGGAAGGAACCGAGGTTCGCTCTTACACACGCAAAGATGGTGCAGAGATAAAGGAATATTCGATGAATGGAAAGGTCTATATGGTTCGTATTCAACCGGGCGGAGGCCTTCCCGCCTATTACCTTTACGACAGTGATGGCGATAGCGTGTTTGAACGACGGCTACCGGGTGGCTACAAGCGTATAAGCCCTCCAATGTGGGTCATTAAAAAGTTCTGAGCACAAATCTTCCGAAGCTTACCCTGATCACGGATAGTCAGCGGCTTCCAACCGATCGTTTTTTTGAAGTGGTGGATGCCGCTCTTTCCGGCGGCGTGGATGCCGTTCTGGTTCGTGAAAAGCAGATGGACTCAGCCCGTCTTCTGGCGTTCGCTTCAACCCTGCGCGACCTTACCAACAACTATCAGGCAAAGCTGATCATCCATACCCAGGCTGATGTAGCCAGAGCCGTTGGTGCAGATGGTCTGCACCTCGCCTCCAGTGATCTGGCGGAAGTTCCCACTGTTCGTGACTGGCTGGAAAATCCCGGGATGACCATTTCCACATCATGCCATAATGAAATTGAACTCGGTTTCTCCCAACGCTTTGGCGCCGACTACGCCTTTCTCTCCCCCGTACTGCCCACACAGAGTCATCCGGGAGAACCACATCTGGGCATTGAGAAATTCAGAGAGATGGCAGAAAACACTTCTCTACCCGTGATCGCACTTGGTGGAATTAATGCAGACAACCGGGATCAGTTGAAAGGTTTTTCTGTCGCAGTCGTTGGCACCATCCTTGATGCGGATGATCCCCGTGCCGCAGCCGAAGGG
>WSZY01000218.1 GCA_013139875.1 Mariprofundaceae bacterium
CCATTCCCACTGGCACTTATGGCAGCCCTTTGCCGACTTCCCGGCCATGGTATCGGGAGCCTTCTGAGCCTGCTCCGTCTTGATCGGAGTATGAAAGGTCGAAGTATGAAGGGAGCAGATGCGGCAACGGTCAGGGCATGGATGGAAGCTGAGAATATCTCTCCCGCACTACAGCGTGACCTGATCGAACCCCTCTGCCTGGGGGTGATGAATGAGCCGATGGAGAGTGCAGACTGCAAAAGCTTTACCTCTGTACTGCGTGAGGCCTTTGCCAATCACGATCATGCGCGGCTTGGCTGGTTCAATAAACCACTCTCGGAAGCAGTGATCAAGCCGCTTGAGCAGCGTCTGGAGAGCCTTGGAGGCTCTATCTTTACCGGCACAACCATTCGAAGCATTGAACAGGCAGATGATGCCTGCCACCTCCGTACCGGTCAGAACAGCCAGAACACCCCGGGCCCGTACCGGAACGTGGTGATCGCACTGCCGGCTTACGCACGCAACAGGCTTCTGGGTATTGATGAGGCTGTTGAAACAAGTCCGATCACCAATGTTCACCTCTGGTTTGAAGGTGATATTCCACTTCCTGACTCACTGGTTGGCGGCATCGGCACCAGAGGCCAGTGGTACTTCAATATCTCATCGCAGATGCAGAGAGATGGTGCACAACACATCTGCGCCGTAATCAGTGCCGCCAGCGGTGGTAAAGAGGCCGGTAACAAGACTGAGTTGATTCAGAATATCTGTGCAGAGCTGGCCATGCTGTCGGGTGTCGAAACACTACAGCCCGTGCATAGTAAAATTGTCACAGAACGGCATGCAACGGTGCTGGTAAACGCTGAACACCAGCGTATGAATGCCGGCATGATTATTGATGCCTCTGAAGCCCCTCTTCCCGGTGATTTCCCTGCAACCATTGAGGCAGCCGTCCTGCGTGGAGAAGAGGTGGCAAAATCCCTTTGTTTTCAACAATAACGAGAGGTTATCCACCGTTCATGCAGTAAAAGAGAGAAACAGGGCATCTTTAGCATTTTCTGCATGAAAACTGAAACAATAATCGTCTAACATATTGATATAAATACAATAACAGAACTGCCTGTTTTTTAGGCAATGGCTTGTGGTTATTCATTTTGTCATATTCCTGTAATAAAAACCGGAAGTTATCCACGGAGTTATCCACAACTTCTGTGGATGCATCTTCTAACTCTTTATTTTATCAGTGGTTAGGGGTTGCAGGGAGAAATCAGGAGCGTAGATTTCACCATATGAGCAGCCATGAAATTCGCCACTTTTCACTCGCAGACAGCCTGATCGGGCACGTTGATAAGGCGCTGAACAATATCTTTTGCAAACAGTCGACTCAGCGCCCCTACCCTGCAGAAGAATCCGGTGATGATGCTGCACTTTCAGCCAGTGAAAAACAGCAGGCTGCAGCCCTGATGCGAGTCAACCACGCCGGAGAGATGGCCGCACAGGCGCTTTATCATGGGCAGAGCCTCACAGCCCGGGACCCATCACTTAAAGACAGGCTCTATCATGCCTCTGTTGAGGAGAGCGACCACCTGAACTGGTGTCGTCGAAGACTCGATGAGCTGGACGAACGCCCCTCTGTCTTTGATCCACTCTGGTATGCAGGTTCATTTGCCATTGGGATCACAGCCGGTATCGCCGGCGATCGCTGGAACCTCGGGTTTCTGGAAGAGACAGAGAAACAGGTGGTACGCCATCTGGATAGCCATCTTGAACGCCTGCCTCAATCCGATGCCCGTAGCAGGGCTATTGTCGAACAGATGAAAACAGATGAACAGGGCCACGCAGACCTTGCCCATGATCTGGGAGCAGCAGAGCTCCCTCAGGCTATTCAGGAGATGATGAAGCTCACCTCAAAGGTTCTGACCCGCATGGCGGAGAAGATTTAACTCCCGACACCCTTCACACCTGGAGTTAAATGACCGCTTTCGGTGGCGATCACCTGCTCAACCCTTCAGTTTCCCGATCTCATCCCGGTGGTGGGCAGCATCCTCAAAACGCAGATCGGCAGCGGCTTCAGCCATTAGGCGCTCCAGCTCCAGAATACGCCGCTTTTTTTCAGCAGGCGTAGCGTAGACAACTCCGGGCTCGGCAACTTCAGGGATATGTGCGTAATCCATCTCGTAGACAGAGCCCAGTATGTCTCTGATCTCCTTCTTCACCGTTTCAGGGGTAATACCATGAGTCTCATTATAGGCGGCCTGCTTGCTACGGCGGCGTGCCGTCTCATCAATCGCCACCTGCATTGAATTGGTAACCCTGTCAGCATAAAGAATCACCCTCCCCTCCACATTGCGGGAAGCGCGGCCAATGGTCTGGATCAGGGAGCGAACCGAGCGCAGAAACCCCTCCTTATCGGCATCAAAAATGGCAACCAGTGCCACTTCGGGCAGGTCCAGACCCTCACGCAGCAGGTTGATGCCAATCAGGATATCAAACTCGCCCAGCCTGAGATCACGCAGAATCTCCATCCGTTCAATGGTATCAATATCGGAGTGCAGGTAACGCGCCTTAAGCCCGACATCTCCCATGTATTCGCTCAGGTCTTCAGCCATACGCTTGGTCAGGCAGGTGGCCAGCACCCGGAAGCCCCCGGCAATCACCTCATTGGCAACAGAGACAAAATAATCCACCTGCGTACTGGCCGGGCGAATCTCCACTTCCGGATCGAGCAGCCCTGTTGGCCGGATGATCTGCTCGGCAAAGAGTCCGCCTGTCTTCTCCATCTCATAGTTTCCCGGTGTGGCCGAGACATAGATGGTCTGGGGAACAAGTGCCTCAAACTCATGGAACTGAAGCGGCCTGTTATCCAGAGCCGAGGGAAGCCTGAAACCGTAATCAACCAGTGTCTGTTTCCTTGATCGGTCACCCTTAAACATGCCGCCGATCTGGGGCACGGTGACATGCGATTCATCCAGCATCACCAGCGCATTGTTGGGCAGGTAATCAAGCAGGGTTGGTGGTGCCTCACCTTGAGCACGCTCGGTAAGATGCCGTGAATAGTTTTCAACTCCGGTGCAGTAGCCCACCTCCTGAATCATCTCCAGATCAAACATGGTGCGCTGCTCCAGTCTCTGCGCCTCTACCAGTCTATTCTGGTCATGCAGCTCAGCCAGTCTCTCAGCCAGCTCCGCCTTGATATTCTCCATCGCCCGCACCATCAGGCCGCGCGGCGTAACAAAGTGGCTCTTGGGGAAAACAGTATATTTATGCAGTGATTCGATACGCTTGCCGGTCAACGGATCAAAGCTCGATATAGCATCCACCTCATCTCCGAACAACTCAACACGAATGGCAAAATCTTCGGCATGGGCCGGAAACAGCTCGATCACATCACCACGCACCCGGAATGTACCGCGGTGAAAATCCATGTCGTTACGCTCATACTGCAGTTCGACGAGCTTGTTGACGGCAGTTCGCTGATCCACTTCGCGCCCCACTTCAAAGTACTGCAGCATATCAGCATAGGCTTCCGGACTGCCAAGTCCGTATATGCAGGAGACTGACGCGATGATAATCACATCCTCACGCTCCAGCAGTGCACGCGTGGCGGAGTGGCGCATCCGGTCAATATGTTCATTAATCGAAGAATCTTTATCAATAAAGGTATCAGAGGCAGGAACGTATGCCTCCGGCTGGTAGTAGTCATAGTAGGAGACGAAATACTCCACTGCATTGTCAGGGAAGAACTGCTTGAATTCACCGTAGAGCTGGGCTGCAAGCGTCTTGTTCGGTGCCATGATCAGAGTCGGTTTCTGTGTCTGTTCAATGACGCAGGCCATGGTGTAGGTCTTACCGGAGCCGGTCACACCCAGCAGGGTCTGATGCCGTTCATCTCGTTCGATACCATCGACCAGATGGGCAATCGCCTCGGGCTGGTCGCCCCTCGGCCTGAAATCTCCACAGAGTTTAAAACGCATCGGCAAAGCATAATCATATCCGGCCGGTTTGGCTCTGATCATTGCTCCACCAAATAGAGACATCAACTTCATCCTTGACTAAGATACGCAGCAAGAGGCGAGCAAAACAGTAGAGGAGTCACTCTGAATGGATGATATGCAGGTAAAGGAGCTTGAGCATAAGGAAGTTCTCTACCGCCGGATGATTGATCTCTATCCGAATGAGTCCAAGTACCTCCGCCGTCTGGTGGAGCTGCTGCTGCAGTTGGGACGGGAAGACGAAGCGATCGACAGAATGCGTCAGCTTGAACGCATCTATAAAATCAAGGGTAAGCCAAAGTCAGCCAAATCATTGAAAAATCTGCGTCACAGCCTCTTAGGCAGTGATGAAACACACTCCGGCACCCTCAACCCTTTCCTCTCCGGCATTAAGCCGGAAGCGATCTCTATGCTAATGCGTAATGTGGAACGCATTAACCTTAATGAGAATGAGACCCTGATCGAACAGGGTGACACCGCTGACAGTATGTACATTGTACTGGAGGGTGAACTGGCCGTGCTTGTGCTCTACCGCAAGAAAAAGAGCCCAACTCTGGTCCATGTCCTCAGAGAGGGTGAGATTGTGGGTGAAATA
>WSZY01000093.1 GCA_013139875.1 Mariprofundaceae bacterium
CCCCTCTATTTATTTATGGCAGAAAATTGCACATATGGATGCACGCTCGCAGATGTAATACACACTCAGCTGCGGTATCACGCAGCATCCGACACCCACCAAAAAGATATCCTGAAACCGGGCATCCTGAAAAATCAGCGTGCATAAGATGACATCCTCACCATCATCGCTAGACTTACCGGCTTTTGATAAAATGATTTAGTCACACTGGAGCCAACCTCCCTATGTTCAATGTTCTCACAAAGATATTCGGCAATCGCAACGAACGCATTCTGAAAGATATGTATCCCGTTGTGGATCAGATCAATGCTCTGGAAGAGGGGATAAAAGCCCTCTCCGATGAGGCCCTGAAAGAGAAGACCGGTGAGTTTAAACAGCGGCTTGCCGGGGGAGTATCTCTGGACGATCTGCTGCCAGAGGCCTTCGCAGTTGTCCGGGAAGCATCTGCACGGGTGCTGGAGATGCGTCATTTTGATGTACAGCTGATCGGCGGCATGATTCTTAATAGTGGTAAAATTGCCGAGATGAAGACCGGTGAGGGAAAAACCCTGATGGCAACCCTTCCGGTCTACCTCAATGCCCTGACCGGCCGTGGTGTACATGTGGTAACCGTGAATGATTATCTTGCTGCGCGTGATGCCGAGTGGATGGGAAGACTCTACGGCTTTCTTGGACTGACTACCGGTGCCATAGTGCATGGCATCACCAGTGAAGAGCGTCAGGCGAGCTATGCCGCCGATATCACCTACGGCACCAATAACGAGTTCGGTTTTGATTATCTGCGCGACAACATGGCCTTTGTTCGGGAAGATCTTAGCCAGCGTGAAAAACATTTTGCCATTGTCGATGAAGTGGACTCCATCCTGATCGATGAGGCGAGAACACCGCTGATCATCTCCGGCCCCGCCGAACAGGCAGGCACTCTCTACCAGCAGGCAGATGTACTGATTAAACAGCTGGATGAGTCCGACTATGAAAAGGATGAGAAAGACAAGGTGGTCTCCTATACCGAAGATGGCATGGAGCATATCGAGGCACTGTTCCGTGAAGCAGGCCTGATGGAAACCGGTAATCTCTACGACCCCGAGAACGTAAATCAGATGCATGCGGCCACGCAGGGACTAAGAGCCAATACACTGTTTACCCGTGAAGTGGATTACATTATTCGCGATGGTGAACTGATCCTGATCGATGAATTCACCGGACGCATGACACCGGGGCGTCGCTACTCAGATGGCCTGCATCAGGCACTTGAAGCTAAAGAGGGGGTAGAAGTTCAGCCTGAAAACCAGACTCTGGCCTCCATCACCTTCCAGAACTACTTCCGGATGTACGATAAGCTGGCCGGGATGACCGGCACTGCGGATACCGAGGCAGAGGAGTTCCAGAAGACCTATAAACTTGAAGTGGTCATTGTTCCAACCAACCGTGACATGATCCGTAATGATATGACCGACCTGATCTACCGCGATCAGGAGGATAAATACCTGGCCATTATTGATGACATTGTGGCGACCCATGAAACAGGGCAGCCAATCCTTGTCGGTACAACATCAATCGAAAAATCAGAGCTGCTCTCCAACATGCTGCAGGCAAAAGGTGTGAAGCACGAAGTACTGAATGCCAAACACCATGAACGTGAAGCTGAAATTGTAGCCCAGGCAGGACGAAAGGGTGCCCTTACCATCGCCACCAACATGGCTGGTCGTGGTACCGACATTATGCTGGGCGGTAATCCCGACATGCTGATCTCACAGCTGCCGAAAAAACTTTCTGACAATGAGCGAAAGACGAAGGGCAAAGATATCCATGCCGCATGCAAACGTGAGCATAATGAGGTGACTGCGGTCGGCGGCCTCCACATTCTCGGCACCGAGCGGCATGAATCCCGCCGTATCGACAACCAGTTGCGTGGCCGTTCCGGGCGCCAGGGTGACCCGGGATCTACCCGTTTCTACCTCTCCATGGAAGATGATCTGATGCGCATCTTCGGCGGTGAAAAGATGCAGGCGATGCTAACCAAGATGGGCTTCACCAAAGGTGAAATGATTGAGCACCCATGGGTGACCAAGGCCATTGAAAATTCACAGAAGAAGGTGGAGGGGCGTAACTTCGATATACGTAAACAGTTGCTGGAGTATGACGATGTCATGAACCAGCAGCGTGATGTTATCTACTCACAGCGGCTCGAACTGCTGGAGGCTGAAGACGTTCGCGATGTTATTGAAGATATGCGCCGGGATTATGCCACGCAACTGACCGGCAAATTCCTTTCGGGGCATGCCGATGAGTGGGATCTGGCCAGCTACAGGGAGGTGCTGGAAAAGAGCCTGACACTTGAGGCCGATGTCGATGCATGGCGCGATGCCTGCGACATTCAGGATGTCGAATCCATGGCAGCCAAACTCACCGAAGCTCTGGAACTGCATTTGAGTGAAAAAGAGGCGATGACAGGAGCCGAGCAGATGCGTGGCTTTGAAAAGTGGCTGCTTCTCAATGTCCTGGACCATCACTGGAAAGAGCACCTATTGGCGATGGATCACCTGCGCCAGAGTGTTGGCCTGCGTGGTTACGCCCAGAAGCAACCCATTCAGGAGTATAAACGCGAGTCATTCGAGCTCTTCTCTGCAATGATCGACAAAATCCGTGAACAGGCGATGACTACGTTGCACAGTGTTCAGATCGAAAGGCCTGAAGAGATGGAGCAGCAGAAACCAAAACAGAAAGAACCTGTCACCTACAGTCGCGGCGAAGATGCAAAGGCCGAACCTGTCCACACCTACAGGCGTGAACAGCCGAAGGTAGGTCGCAACGACCCCTGCCCGTGCGGATCAGGCAAGAAGTACAAACAGTGCCATGGGCGCCGGGGCTGATTTATTGACTCGGCTTTCACCATCCATGGCTTCAGCCTTAAAACGCCACACAAGCGTGCGAACTTGCTATGCTTATGGCCCGGCGATGCTCGCTTCCCCACAAGGTGAATCGAGTCCGCGACAAGGTGAATGCCGCTTGCGGCAGAGAAGGTGCCCTGGGGCAGAGAGAAGGCACCCTGGGGTACATCCTGTGGGGAAAAGTGCAATGTTTCATGTTTTGCACAAGAGTGAATCATGCCGGTAAACGTACCGCATCTCATACCTGCGCTGACAGTTCCCGGTTTCAAAGCAGGAACGGCTTCCTGTGGCGTGAAATCACCGGAGCTCAAAGGCAGGCGTCAGGATGTTACCCTGATTGTCTCTGATGTGCCGTGCCACGCAGCCGGAGTATTCACCCGGAATCGTTTTCGTGCAGCCTGTGTAAAACTTGGTGAGGCAACCCTCAAAGCAAATGCGACCGATATTCGCGCTATCATTGCCAATAGTGGCAATGCCAATGCCGGAACAGGCAAGCTGGAAAAGCAGTGGTCCGATGAGCTGATTTCATCAGCAGCAGCGGCCGCCAATCTGGATATAGATAAAATACTCTCTGCCTCAACAGGTGTAATCGGCACCCCCTTCCCCATTGATCGCATTGCCGATGGAATGCATGAGGCGGCTGAAAGTCTGGATGAAAATCACTGGGAAGCTGCAGCAGATGCAATCAGAACCACTGACACCTTTGCCAAGTGGTCTTCGAAAAAGGTGGGTGACTATACCATCACCGGCATCGCCAAGGGCTCCGGCATGA
>WSZY01000172.1 GCA_013139875.1 Mariprofundaceae bacterium
GGCTGTCTGAATGAAGCGCGGCGTATCAACACGGAAGGCCGTACACTCTTCTCACCTACGCTACTGGCAAAATCCTGCTGCAAGAACACCTCCTGATCCTTCACAAATCACCTTAACAACCACTTCATAACTGGTTGAACAGGCACGAAAAACCCCATGCTTGAAGGTTCGGCAGCTAATGTCAAAAAAAACAGGCAGTTAAAAGTGTTTTTATCTAATAGAGAGACTCAAAAATTTCTGCAAATTCCTGATAGATGATTCTACGCTTGAGCTTCATGGTTGGTGTTAAAAAATCATTTTCAATCGTAAATGGTTCGGTCTGAATATAGATACGCCTGACCTGTTCATGAGAATTCAGTGGCTTCAAACGCTGCTGAATCAGGCCCTGGATATGTTTGCGGAGCACATCCGAAACTACCAGCTCCTGCCATCCTGACTTGGGCATGCCGGACTCTTCCGCCCATGCCATGCAGGCATCTTTGTTTGGAACTACCATGGCAACCAGATAAGGACGCTGGTCTCCATAAACAACCACCTGTTCAATCAGCATCTCGGCAATCAAGGGCGCCTCAACACGCTGTGGAGCAATGTTTTCGCCACCGGAATTAACAATTAGATCTTTTTTACGGTCAGTGATTTTGAGGTGTCCATCCTGATCAAACTCACCAATATCACCGGTGTGCAGCCAACCATCAATCAGTGCTTCTTTGGTTGCTTTTCTGTTTTTCCAATAGCCGGACATGATATTGCCGCCACGGGCAATGATTTCACCATCTTCAGCAATCCTGATTTCAACACCTTTGGCTACCAGACCAACGGTTCCTATACGACGCCCATGCAATGGATTCACAGCAAGAAGCGGGGCGGATTCACTCAGGCCGTAACCCTCCAGCACCGGCAACCCCAGTGTTTCAAAAAACTCCCCCACTTCAACACTGAGTGGTGCGCCACCCGAAATAAGTACCCGAAGTCTGCCACCGAAACGATTACGAACCTTTTCACCCACCACTCTGTCCAGAAATTTCAGAAACAGCCTTTCTACAGGGCCTAAATCATCTTTTCCGGCCAAATCAAAATAACTGTGAAACAACTTCTGTTTAAGTGATGACTGCTTCGAAACCTGAGCCAGAATCCTGCTGCGTATCACTTCAAGCATACGCGGAACAGTCATCATCATGGTTGGCTTTGCTTCAACAAGGTTTTTAGCCACGGTATCCGGGCGCTCGGCAAAAGCGACTGAGGCTCCATAGGAATAGGGAAGAAAATGCCCTCCGGTCCTCTCCAGTGTGTGTGCCAACGGTAAAAATGAGAGCAGTCGCTCTTCGGGCAGCAGCGTAATAACGGCGGGAACTGCTTCAAGGTTAGTCAGAATATTACCATGCGAGAGCATGACCCCTTTCGGATTCGCCGTCGTACCAGAGGTATAGACAAGCGTTGCCAGCTGATCACGGTGAAGCTTAGCCAATCGTCTGTTCAGCCGCTCTTCATCAACATCACCATTTTCAAGCTCCGCGAGGTTGTGGACCAGATCACCATCGCCCTGATCATCAGAAGCATAAATCTGTTTTACCAGTTTAGACTCCACCACCGCACTCTTCAGATGGCCAAGAAGGTTGCCACCTGAAGTAAAAGCAATGGAAGCACCGGAATCCTTCAATACAAAGGCGATATCCTGCGGCCTGTAGGAGCAGTACAGGGGAACTGTTACCGCTCCGATGGAGAGGATGGCGTAGTCAATGACTGCCCACTCGGGACGATTCTCCATCAACAGTGCAATACGATCGCCCGGTTTAATGCCTGCACGCATCAGACCCGATGCAACCTTTTTCACCCTATCACTGAGCATCTGATAGGTTATTGGTACGTACTCCCCATCACGGCGCTCCCACTGAGCAGGGCGTCGCCCGCTCTTTTCAACCTGTTGAAAAAAGGCATCCGGAAGACTCGCACACTCAGCAACGGCTTCAGTTGTCTGCATGCGGTTTATTCCTCTGCAGGGCTAGAGATCTCTTTTTTCCGGCCATCTTCCTGTTTCTTTTTCTTCACTCTGCGTTTACGCGTTGTTTTGGGAGGAGCCTTACTCTCTTCCTCTTCAGCAGAGGTGCTTTTCGGATCATCTGATGCCAGCTCTAAATGCACCAGCAGAGTCATCTGCGTAATCATGACACCCGGAACGCTGGCTGCGGCGGCAAGAAGCAACCCGAACATCAGCAGCCCGACCAGATGTGCAATTCCACCCCAGAAACCTGTAGCATCATAGGAACGCATAAGAGGGTCATGAGCTACATAGTCCACCAATCCAAGTGTGATCTCCGCCCCCAGCCAGAGCGGTGAAAGCACCAGCACTGCCATAAACAGAGAGACCAGCACGCCACCCAGGTTATAGATCAGCAGCTCGGGAAGGCGCTCTTTGATGAGCCTCCAGAGATCAGTTTTCAAAGATGCTGCATCCGTATCGGCAATCGCCACGCGGGCGGCCATGTTGAACAGTGCCAGCACCAATCCGATAGCTACCACACTGTTCAGCAGCAGTAGCGGCACGTCAATCAGTGCGAGCCAGACCACACCAAGGCCCGGTATATTCGCCAGTGCCAACACCACCATCTCTGCAAGAATCAGCGCAAGCAGAACTGCGGCACCCCATGCCGGCAACATTAATATCGATTGAGCTCTGCTCCATGCAAATCTGCAGGCTTCGATGGTATTTGGCATGAACTCATCTTCGAGCTGGCAATGGAGCTGGTGAGCAAGAGCGGTCAGGCCAAACAGCAGGGAAAAAAGTGCGGCTATGCCACCAATAAAATGGAGAAGAATAGCTCCAAAGGTCAGTTCGCCATCCACATTAAAAAGGCCGTAGACCACTACAGCAATAGCGATTGATAACGCCATGGTTGTTAACACGCGCGGTTTTAGAGCATTACGGGCAGCTCCCAGCCACTGATCGGGTTGAAAATAGCGATGATTCATGCAATCCCCCTTTGGCACATATAACGTCCAGGTGAATTTCAAAAGAGTAGCTGAGAAAACCGGTTCTGACCAATAATTGAAAAGGCCCTGCGATGCAGGGCCTTTATCATCCAGCTTGCTCAGAAGAGAGCTTTAAACTCTACGGCCATAGATATACTGCTGTGTATAAGCATTGGATCTGTTCATATTACGAATAATTCCCGCCAACTGTCGGATAGTGTTCATCATAATATCCCTAGCCATATCAGGGTGATCAGCCATCAAATTTCCCAGTTCCTGGCGTGGGAGCTTGTATGCAACACACTCTCCGAGTGCAGTTATCGTGGCGCTGGAGGGCTCATCATCAAAGATTGCCATGTCGCCCAGTTGCGCGCCTTCTCCCACTTCACTGACCCGAACCTTTTCTCCATGGCTATCGTGCAGAACCCCTGCACGCCCTGAATAGAGAAGATAGAGACCACCACTATGGTTACCTTCCTCAATCAACACATCTCCCTTTCTGAATTCAGAAATCTGTATGGATTGCGCCAATACATCCTGCTCTTTCGCATCCAGATGCCGGTGAAAAATATGATCTTCAAGCCACTCAAAATTAATGTCCATAC
>WSZY01000027.1 GCA_013139875.1 Mariprofundaceae bacterium
GAGGTAAGAAGAGTCGCTTCTGCACGTGGACTCCAGCTACGTACTCACGGCACCGGCTGGGTCAGTCGTCAGGAGCCCCACTCTCTGGACTCGGTTGCTGCCGGTGAGATGGTGGAGGTGTGGCTCGATGAGTAAAGCGATGCAACCCACATCCCGAATCGAATTCAAGCCGATGCTTCTCTCATCCCTGTCTGATCCGGAACCATCTGCTGATGTCACTATTTCCGGCATCTGCGACGATTCGCGTCTGATTCAGCCCGGTGATGCATTTCTCTGCATGCCCCGTGCGGCGGCCCAGGCCGATGATTTTACACGCATGGCTGTGGAACACGGTGCCATAGCTGTCATCACCATTGCCAGACGGATAGGAGAAGCTGTCACCACTGGCCTGCCATCCCTGCAATTGCCGGACATGCCGGCAGCGGGAACAATGCTGCGTAAGCTTCTCGGTACAGATAAGTTCGGCATCCACTGTATCGGCATCACAGGCACAGACGGAAAGACAAGCATTGCGTGGATGCTGCGCGAAGCACTGTTACGCCGCTCGGATAAGGTCTGGTCAACAGGCACGCTTGGGCTAATCCGGGGGGTCTCCGATATTTCCGATATCGGCAACACCACACCTTCGCTGATGACCTCTCACTACCTGATGCAGCAGGCTATGAAAGAGGGTGTTGATGCGCTGGTGATGGAGGTCTCTTCGCACGGTATTGAGCAGGAACGCATCGCCGCCCTGCCCATCGATACGGCAATCTGGACCAATCTGGGGCATGATCACCTACAGGATCATGGTGGTTTTGAGGCCTATACCGCACTGAAGGCAGGGTTTGTTAGCGAGACAGTTCGCCGGGGTGGTATGGCCATCTGTAACGCTGATGATGAAAACATCCGCAAACTGATGGCTGAAAACGATACAACTGCTCACTGGTATGCACATGGTCTCTATGCCGGTGATATTAATCATAACATCGACCTGACATGGGAGCAGGAGCTCCCGGGTATGGTTCGCTTCGCATACCGGGGCAAAGAAGTATGCATTGAGGATATTCCAGCTGGAGAGTTTCATGCCGAAAATCTCGCTGCAGTTGCATTGACACTGATTGTACGCTTCGACATGGAGTTCGAGACGCTCCCCTCCCTGCTGCGGGAAATCAGCGCGCCACCGGGTCGGATGCAGCCGTTGGACATCGGTCGCTGGCAGGTCTTTATCGATTACGCCCATACACCGGAGGCGCTGGAACGTTGTATGGCAGCTGCCAGAACGTTGACGCGCAACCGTCTCATTGTGGTGTTTGGCTGCGGTGGTGAGCGCGATCGTGAAAAGAGACCCGAAATGGGTGCCATTGCCGTAGATCAGGCTGACCTGGTCTGGATCACTTCGGACAACCCGCGCGGCGAGCCGCCTGAAGTGATCGCCTCGGAAATTGAGAGCGGTATGCCCAAGCCCTACCCGGCCGAGCTGTTTCTCGAACTGGATCGCCAGATGGCCATTGCAGCAGCCATAAACATCATGGAACCGGGTGATACCGTTGTCATTGTCGGCAAGGGTCATGAAACCTACATGGAGATTGCCGGCCATCGCACTCCGTGGAGTGACTTCAATATTGCCGCCGACTGTCTGCGCCTCAAAGAAGATCAGAGGATGCGGCTATGCGCATGACCGGCCTTGAACTTCAGAGGGCAACCCGCGGCGCATGGCAGAAGGGGATTCCCGAATCAATCAACGGTATCAGCACCGATTCAAGAAAATTTGTCGAAGGGCACGCCTTTCTTGCACTTCGGGGCCCCAGCTTCGATGGTCACCGTTTTGCCAAACAGCTTGTCACCAGGGCATCGGCCATGATCGGTGATGCACAGGGTATGCGCCTGTGGGAAGAGTTCGAAACGCCGCAGCTTCAGGTTGAGGACACATTGGCCGCACTGGGCGATATCGCCAACGCATGGCGCAACCGACTGAAGCAGACCACTGTCATTGCCATTACCGGCTCCCACGGCAAGACCACTATTCGCTCCATGCTGGCCCATACTTTTATTTCACTGAACCGGAACATCGCGGCAACAGATGCCAATCTCAACAACCTGATCGGTGTTCCGGCCACACTGCTGGGTATTGATGAGTCGGCCGAGATTGCCCTGATTGAGTGCGGCATCAGCGAAGAGGGTGAAATGCAGCGTCTCTCCGAGATTGTGCAGCCGGACGTTGCCGTGATAACCGGACTCGCTCCGGCGCATAGCAGTGGCCTTGGTGGCATGAAAGGTGTGGCCAGCGAGAAGGCCGCCCTGCTCAGACATCTGCTTCCACAGGGGTGGTGTGTGCTTGGTGAGGGTGTTGCAAAACAGCTGAGCCAGTATGACCAGACCATCTCTCACGATGCTATCGACATGGACCAGAGTGATGCTGAAACCGTTCAGTGGAACCTGACCGGAAAGCATTTGATACTCAATTACAGAGAGGAGTCAGCTGAATTGGAATTGCCGCTTCCAGCCCATCACTGGGCTGCCAACATGGCGCTCTCTGCAACCATTGCACTGCACTACTTCAACCAGCAGAGAG
>WSZY01000097.1 GCA_013139875.1 Mariprofundaceae bacterium
TGGCAACACAGACACCGGCAGAGTAGATGTTTGAATACTCCGGATTCTGCTGGAAATCGTTAATTTTTACGAAGCCCATCGGGTTACACATCTCTTCCACATTGGCTACGGCAGGAATGCCACGGAATGCAGGCAGCATCATGGAAAAACTGAAATCAAGCTCATGCTGCTCGTCTGTTTCACCATTTTTGTCCACGGTCTCAACATACATCTTCCCGGCTTCAACCTTGGTAGTTTTGGCATTGGTCAGCCACTTGATGTGGCGTTGACGCATTTCAGCCTCAAGCATCCCTTTTGAGTCACCAATACCGCCCAGACCCAGGTGGCCGATGTAAGGCTCTCCGGTCACATAGGTAATCGGAACCTTGTCACGGATCTTTCTTTTTCTAAGCTCTGTATCAAGAATGAATGCAAATTCATAAGCAGGACCGAAGCAGGATGCTCCCTGAACCGCACCCACCACAATCGGGCCGGGATTCTTGCAGAAGGTTTCAAATGCTTTGTATGCTTCAACTGCATGATCCACATGGCAGATGGAGTGTGTGTGACCATCAGGCCCCAGGCCATCCACCAACTCAAATGCCAAGCGTGGGCCGGTAGCAATAATCAGGTAGTCATATTCAAGGTCATGGCCATTATGGAGCGTTATTTTGTTGTCTTTCGGATGCATCTCCTTAACACCTGACGCAACGAAATTGATCCCCTTCTTTCCAAGGTACTGGGTCGGATTGAAGCTGATATCCTCTTTGGTTCGCCAGCCAATCGCTACCCAGGGATTTGATGGAACAAAATGGAAATAATCCACATTGGATACCACGGTAACTTCGTGATCTTTTCCGACTTTATTCAGCGCCTCTTTCATCTCATAAGCTGCAGGAAGTCCACCGATGCCTGCACCCATAATCACCACATGTGCCATACTTATCTCCTGTCGATCAAAATTTTAAAAAAAACAGTTTCCAAACTTACTAATATTCGAATAGATACAGAGTGACAATGTCACAAAACAGCAGCAACTGTTAACTCACAGAAGCCAGGGCCTTCTGTAGCAGGCCTCTTATCTCTTTTGCCAACACACCCATATCATCACGATTCACCACTGAAAGCATTGCCTCAGGTTCAATAATTGAAATAATCGTTTCGCCCGAACCACCCTCATAAACGATCACGTTACACGGCAGAAGAAGCCCGAGCTCCTCCTCCATCTCCAGGGCCTGCGAAGCAACTTTAGGGTTGCAGGCTCCCAGAATAACGTAGGGTGCTTTATCATAATCAATCTTCTTTTTCAGTGTGTCGGCGACATCAATGCGTGTCAGTACGCCAAAGCCGACCTCTTTCAAGGCGTCAGTAATTGCAGTTTCAGCCTCCGCCACACTGCCGTTATACAGCGTTCTCATTCCATAATCATTGCTCATTTTTTTCTCCTTTTTCGATAGGATACCCTGCTTTTACCCAAGCCATGGTTCCGCCTTCAATATTGATCAGGTTCTCATATCCAAACCGGTCAGCCAGAAAAGATGCTGCCTGTGCAGATCGCATGCCTGAGCGGCAGATCAGATATACATCCTCACCTTTAGGGATTGAGGAGCCTCTCTCCATCAAAACACTCGACGGCAACAGCTCTGCCCCCGGTACATGGCCGGAAGAAAACTCCTCCATACTGCGCACATCAATCAGGTGGCAGGCCCGGTGATTTTCCCTGGCCACCAGCCAGCATGGATACAATTCGTGTATATTCATACTCTGATACGAACTTTTCATATTTCTCCCTGTTTGCGTTTGGGCTGTGGCGCGATGTTGCAGAAACCCTGCGGCGCTACGGCCAGAGATGCATTGAATTTACTCGATAGATTCTGAAAAGTGATCAAAGCTGTCAGTTCTATGATGCCGTCATCATCAAAATGGCAACGTAGACGTTCGAAATGTGATTTCGTGGTATCCTGATCGCTATGAGTAACTGTCTCAGCATAGGCAAGTGCAGCCTTCTCCCTGTCTGAATACAGTCCGCTATCTTCAAAATGGGCCAGATCGGCCAGCTTTTCTTCACTCACATGACGCTTTACAGCCGTAGCTGAGTTGATATCGACACAGAAAGAGCACCAGTTGATTTGTGAAACGCGCACGGTAATCAGCGAACGTAGAGACGGTTCAATCGGAGATGATTTTCGATCCAGAGCACCGTAAAGCATGGCAAGACCCGCAAACACCCTCGGCGTGCGTCCCCACAGGCGTGCAGGTTCCAGAACGGCTCCATATTTACGCTTCTGATTCCAGAAAAAAATTTTCACATACCATGGAAAACAGTGCTCTTCAGAAGTCTCAATAGGCTGCTTCAGCATTCTATTCTCATCATTATCTTCACCCTATCCGGCTCAGGCACTTCGTTTCACTGGCAGCTGCGCGCCACCCCATGCAGACATTCCGCCAGTAAAATTATAAGTTGAGGCAAACCCCAGTTTTGCCAGTTTTGTTGCCGCCATCGCCGACCGGTTACCAGAAGCACAAATAACAACAACGGGCTGACCAACCGGAATTTCATCTGATCGTTGCACCACTTCTCCCAGTGGAATGTGTATAGCTTCTGCCGCATGCCCTCTGGCCCACTCTGCATCCTGTCTGACATCCAACAGGGTATGTGGCTGCGTACTCATTTTGATATATTCAGCGGCAGATATTTTTTTTACTCCCGCCAATTTAGGGGCGACAAAACGCTTCCACACTATCCATGCCACAAAAGCAGCAATCAGCAGAGAGCTCAAATTCTGTTCAATCAGATCCATAAAAAGTTCCTCCTGTCACCGGGTTATCGTAAATACTCAAGCATGTTTCATGCCCAGTTTAGAAAGAATTGTATCCATCAGGCACCACTGAGTGAAACCGGATTGCAACAGATTGGCACCGACAAAAGCTGTGAACCAGAGCCAGGTTGGCTCGGTCAGCACTACACCGTTGTAGAGCGACGATAGATAGAGGCTCAGTAATATGAATGAGCCTGCAATAATACGAATAGCACGTTGAATGGTCATGATTTACTCCTTAAGTTATTAAATATTTGAATGTTTTACTCATCAAAGCGGACAGTCATCACCGCTGACAGGTTTGTTGCGCTGCCACAGATAATACATAAGTGGCGTAACAAAAAGGGTCAGGATGGTGGCTGCCAGTGTGCCAAAGGCCATGGATACACCCAGGCCACCAAACACCGGATCTGAAATCATGATGGATGTTCCGGCAATCACTGCCAGGGCTGTCAAAAGAATAGGCCGGGCACGGACGGCTCCGGCCTCAAGCACTGCGGTTTTCACATCATGGCCCAGCCTGCGATAGTCGAGAATAAAATCGATCAGCAGTGTTGAGTTACGTACCACAATACCGGCCAGAGCAATCATGCCGATCATCGATGTGGCCGTGAATGGCTGCCCGGTAATCCAGTGGCCCGGAAAAATACCAATCATTGTCAGTGCGGTTGGTGCCATCACCAGCATAGGCAGAATAAATTCTCCATAATAGGCAACCATCAGAAGATAGATCAGCAGCAGGGCAACAATGAATGCCGCCCCCAGGTCTCTGAACACATCCAGAGTCAGACGCATCTCACCATCCCATAGCAGGTGATAGCCAAACGTATCTTCCGGCGCTGTATCGCTGAAACGCATGCCACCGGTTTTCAGTTCTACACCGGGCACAATTTCACTGCCATCAAGTCGGCCATCCATATCCAACAGCGAATAGACCTGAGAACCCTGCCTGGGCTCGGCACTCACATAGGTTACCGGGTGACCATCTTTGCGGAAAATCGGCTTGGCAGCCATGCTCTCTTCAATCGTGGCAATCGCTGACAATGGAACCGGGCCATGGCTTGAACTGACATAGATACGTTCCAGATCTTCAGCGTGGGCACGCAACGGTTTAGGTAACTGCACATGCAGATGTACGGAATGGCGTTCATCGGCAACGTGCAGAGCCCCGAAATTATACCCTTGCAAAAAATCACGAAGTGCAGTTTCAACCTGCTGCGTAGCAACGCCGAGACGTGAGGCCTTCTCTTTATCAACACGAATATTCAACTGAGTCTGATCCGCACCGACAGAATCATCGACGTCAACCACATCATAAGTCTGGCTGAACAGATCATGCACCCTGGCTGCAATCTGCTGCTGCTTTTCATAATCCGGCCCATATATTTCGGCCAGCAACGTAGCACGTACAGGAGGCCCGGGGGGATCTTCCACAAGTTTGATAGATGCTTCCGGATAGGTTTTAAACACCGGAAC
>WSZY01000122.1 GCA_013139875.1 Mariprofundaceae bacterium
CCACTGCCCTCTGAGGCGGGGCGTTGCTTCTGGAGCACTCTGAAAAAAGTCAGGGTCTCCATATGTCCCATCCATGGGACATCAAAATCAACTGCGTAAGCGTTTGATTTTGTACCTCTAATTCTTCTTCCGACGTCTGCGCACAGCCCCGGCAAAGACACTCAACAACTCAGCCGTATCTTCCCAGTTAATACAGGCGTCGGTAATACTGGTTCCAAATTCAGGCTTTATGCCCGGCTTCACATCCTGGCGCCCCGCATTGAGATGGCTCTCAACCATGATGCCGATAATATGATGATTGCCGGATGCAACCTGATTGGAGATATCTTTGCCCACCTCAATCTGAAGCTGGTGCTGCTTGCGGCTATTGGCATGGCTGCAATCAATCATCACACCGGCCTCAACACCGGCCGCTGCCAGCTTGCTCACGGCATCGGCAACACTCCGGGCATCATAATTGGGCTCACTGCCACCACGCAGAATCACATGGCAGTCATCATTTCCACTCGTAGAGAAGATGGCAGAGTGCCCCTTCTTGGTCAGTGATAAAAAGTGATGGGGATGCGCCGCCGCCCGAACGGCATCAATGGCAACAGCAAAGCCTCCATCGGTACCATTTTTAAACCCGACCGGACAGGAGAGGCCCGATGCAAGTTCACGATGCCCCTGGCTCTCAGTGGTGCGGGCGCCGATTGCACCCCAACTGACAAGGTCGGCATAATACTGCGGCGTAATCAGATCAAGGAACTCCGTTCCTGCCGGAACACCCAGGTCATTGATCTCCTGTAACAGTTTGCGTGCCAGACGGATGCCCTTATTGATTTCAAAGGTGCCATCCAGATTCGGGTCGTTAATCAACCCCTTCCAGCCAACCGTAGTGCGTGGTTTCTCAAAGTAGACCCGCATCACAATCAGAAGGTCATCACCAAGCTCTTCGCGCACGCTCTTCAGGCGCCGTGCATACTCGAGTGCAGCGTCAGGGTTATGGATCGAGCAGGGGCCAACGATAACCAGCAGGCGATCGTCCTCACCATGCAGAATCTGATGAATGGCGTGCCTTGTCTGGCAAATGGCTGCTGCTGCCTCTGTGCTCACTGGATATTCGGCATGTACCAGGGCAGGTGAAACCACCTCTTTGATACCGCAAATACGCAGGTCGTCTGTTTGATGTATTACGGACATGGCTCCAAATTTCCTTCCACCGTTCACTACCAGAATTCAACTGCGCAGGAGTATCGCAGAAAATCGACAAACTTTTTAGCATGAATATTATTTATGCTTCAATCGTAACCCGTATGCAGCTCATCTCTCTATCCGCACATGGATGTCCCCCAGGGCACTTTCTCTTGCGCAACACCCCAGGGTACCTTCTCTGCTACAAACGGCATTCACCTTGTGCGGCGGCGGACAAAAAGGCAGGAAAGCCGTTTGGACGGCCGTAAGCCACCCACAGGGCGAGAGCCATGGATGGCTCGAGTCAATATCATGAAACCGTGAGCGTAGGCGGACAAATCAGCAGGAGAGCTGATTTGGAGGGGCTTTAGACCACCCAAAGGTGAGAGGCCATGGATGGACTCGAATCACATGCGCCGCCAAAGCGATTTAAGCAAAAGGCATTGAAGCCTTTTGCGTATCAATAAAAAAAGCGGAGTGGCCCTGTAAGCCGGGTTCTGTACCTCTGCCCGGTGGGCAGAAGCGGTAGCCATTCATCTAGGCCTGCAGTTGCCTGCAGGCTCAAGCAGCCTACCCGGAAGCAGCGTGGGCCACGCCTGTTGCTTCCCTATTTGGCCTTGCTACGAATGGGGTTTACCTCAGCTCCCGTCCGTTACCGCACGGGACGGTGCGCTCTTACCGCACCCTTTCACCCTCACCGGTTTTGCAACCGGCAGTCTATTCTCTGTAGCACTTTCCCGGGGTCACCCCCACCGGACGTTATCCGGCATTCTGCCCTGTGTAGCCCGGACTTTCCTCGGCAGGAATGTGCAAGCACACACCTGACGCGACCACCCGGACCACTCCGCCGGTGAATACTACAGCAAATTCAGATCTATGGACAAATTGAGAAAGAAACAGGCCGCCGGATCTGTCCGGCAGGAGCCCGCCTTAACAACCCCTGCATGGTAAAGATCACTGTCGTTGCAGCCGTCTCCGTTACCTCACAGGGTATGCCACACTCACTTACCGAAAAGGCTCTTGATGCCGCTGCCTATTCCCTCTACTGCACTGCCTGCTGCACCACCGATCTTGGAGCCAACGGCGGCCCCTGTCGGGCCGCCAATGGTCGCACCAATAGTTCCACCGATCAGCGATGATGGCGCAGGATAGATTCTGGGGCTCTCTGTTGTGCCGCCAACCATCAGTTTCGCACCGGAAAGCCCCTTCATGCCACTGGTATTGATCTCGCCATCAAGCTTGCCGCTTCCCTTGATCGTGACATGGCCGCTGGCATTAAATGCCGATGCATCAAGCACAATCTCTTTCAGATAGATATCCTGACCGCGCACCTGCAATTGTGTTTTGAAAACATCAAACAGAATTGCTCCGGAGGCACCTGTGACATTGCCATGTATCAGGGCCGCCGCCACACCTGAAAGGCCGATGCCTTCAAACTGGCCCTTGGTCATCTTCACCGGACCATCCACCTTCAGTGAACGCTGCATCGCTTTCTCATCCGCGCCCCTGGTAGATATTTTAAGTGTCGAGGCAAACGTGCCGGAGACCTTCTCCTGCCCTGCGGCATCTTTCATCAGTGGCAACATCTGAATCTCCGCGGCATTGATATCCGCTGTCAGTGTGCGCTTCTTACCCTCCAGGGGTGTCAGTCTGGCATTTAATACAACGGTTCCAACGTAGAGGTTCGCCTTCCAGTTCGGCAGCGTCAGCGTATCTTCCGCCAGCTTGATTGTACCTGTCACCCTGTTGATGTGAATCACATGGACATTTTTACCCCTGGCCTGCTCAGAGACCCTAAAGGTGATATCCTTGAATGTAATGCCTGAAACTTCCGCGCGACCATCAAACAGCGGAGCGAGCTCAACAGCCAGTGAGCCTGAGCCAACAGACAGCTTTGGCATACCACCCTCTACATCCTCCACGGTCAGCTTTTTAATCGACAGTGAAGGCGTCGGGATAATACTTACCGAAAGTGATTCGATTTTGACCGGCATGCCTGCTGCCTTGGTCGCCTCCTCCTCTACAACCTGACGAATCTGGTCAGCCGGAATCAGAAACGGGGTGGCAATGACTATCAGCAGCAACACACCCACTGTAATAACAATGTAACGGACTATTTTTTTCATGACCGCCTCCTGACAGACTCCGACATCTTTATCTCATTAAAAGGACTGTCCTGTTCCCAAGTGTAGACGCCATTTCCGGGTTGCGGAACCGTAAGCCACATCCGCACGTAGTGTTCCGTTCACCAGCCAGCGCAGCGTCCAACGGACTCCCCCGCCAACACCGACCACAATCGGTTTGCCATACGCGCTTCTGCCTTCCAAACTTACGTGCCCAACATCGACAAACGCCACCATCTGAACATTACTGTTGATCTCCCAGGGATAGCGCCCCTCAAGCGTACCGTAGATGTAGGCATTTCCCTGCAGGTCGCCGGAATAGTAGCCTCTCATGCCCTTGCTATTGCCCACATCAAACAGCCCGTCACGAAGATACTCCCCCGTCACCAAACCGGCATTGATCCGGTAACTCAACGTGTTTTGCCGGCCCATATCAATATGCCTGCGCAGTGACGTCGTCTGTCTATAGCTGTTGATGGTAGAGCCTACTGCTTTGTGTGCGACAGATAGATTGTAATTAAACTCATTGCCGGTAAACCAGGTGATATGGTCACTTACCAGCCGATAGCTGGTCGAGGCCTGAACAGCCTGACGCCGTAATCCTATTACATCCGATAGAGGTGGCCCGCTCTTTAAGGCGTAGGCGGTCTCATTTGCCGCGAAACCGAGTCGAACACCCCACCCCTCTCCGGGTACCGGCCCGAACCCGTAGCTGATACCACTGCTCCAGCTTTGTGTCTCCTGAGAATAACTGCTGGTTAAGATGCCGTTCTCGTAAGCATCAAAAACAGAGCTGCCTCTATCAAAGGAGGCATCAAAGCCGAAGTTGCTGTCTCTGATTCTTCGCCATGCGTATGAACCTTGATATGAGATGCCATTATTGGATGCAATAGATGAAAAGTTTTTTCCGGTATCCGCGCGTACAGCCAGGCGAAGTTTATGGTTAAGCCCCCAGAGGTTGTGGTGGGTCATGGTCAAGCCTGCTGACGATACTCCGTTATCCTTCCGTGTTGCCTCGGGAAGCAGCCACAAAGGCCATCGATCATTCACCCTGATATGAACGATACCGTTATCATCCGGAGGAGGTACGATGGCTTCGCTGAACAGGCCAAGGTTTCTGAGTCGTCTGGAAGCAACCTCTCCATATTCATCTTTCCACACATCGCCCACTTCAAAAGGGAGCTCCCGTTCCACCGTCCGGGCATTAGAATACTCTAACCCTATAATTTCTATGCCTTTTATTAGATTTTCTGCCGCTGCTACTGTTGGAAACAGCAGCATCGCCAGCAGCAGAAGCCTTTGAATCATGGTTTCCATACCCCCCCCTCGCTAATGATAGCAGTGATAAGATGATTGGGTGTTACATCAAATGCGGGGTTGTTCGCCCCCACGCCGGCTGTTGCGATTCGTATCAGCTGCTCCTGATTATCACTGTCTACACCCCGGACCATCAACAGCTCATCATCTGAGCGGTTCTCAATTGGAATCTCTGCACCGGTTGGACAAGACAAATCAAACGTACTCTCCGGTGCCGCAACATACAATGGAACACCATGCTCCCGGGCGGCCAGTGAAAGCATATATGTACCTATCTTATTGGCTACATCACCGTTGGCAGCAATGCGATCCGCACCAACCACAATCGCATCCACCCTGCCCTGTGCCATCATCCACGCAGCAGCACTGTCGGCCTGAATCCGGCACGAGATCCCCTCCTGAGAGAGCTCCCACGCTGTAAGTCTTGCCCCTTGAAGGCGGGGGCGGGTCTCGTCCACCAGTACGGATGGAGCCTCACCTGCCCGGGCAAGATGATAGATGCCTGACAGAGCCGTTCCCCAATCAACCGTTGCCAGCCAGCCGGCATTACAGTGGGTAAGGATGCGCCGTTCCCCGACGGCCAGTACCTCCGCCAGATGCTCTCCCATCTTTCTGCATCGCTCCACTTCACTATCAGCATAGGCACATGCTGCATCAATCATTAACCGGTCCGTCGCTTCTGTAGCCGCTGTCTCCATGGCATCACAGGCATGAAACAGGTTCACGGCAGTTGGC
>WSZY01000019.1 GCA_013139875.1 Mariprofundaceae bacterium
CACCCGACCGAAGCAGGCTTGCAAAACTTTTCAAGGAACTGGAGTTCAAACGCCTGGCCGAAGAGTACGCTGGTGAAGGAGCCGGTTATACGCTGACGCCTCAGGAGAGAAGAGTCTCACCTCCAACAACTGAAGAGCCGGAGAAGCCGGTGGAGAGAGTCGAGTGCAACAATCGTCTTGTCGATGATGAAGATGGGTTGGAAGAGCTTCTGCAAGCCCTGAACAGTGCAGAACTGATCGCAATAGATACCGAAACCACATCACTGGCCACCCATGATGCGGAGATTGTCGGGCTCTCTTTTGCCGTAAAACCCGGTGAGGGGTGGTATCTACCCATTGGGCACCGTGCCCGCGACCTGTTGGACAGCACGCCGAAACAGTTGTCCGGCGAGATGGTTCTTAAAGCTCTAAAACCCGTTCTGGAAGATGCTGGCAAACCCAAATGTGGGCACAATCTGAAATATGACAGACAGGTATTGAGAAGAGCAGGAATTGAACTGGCCGGTGTCAGCGCTGACTCGATGCTACTCGCCTACTGCCTCTACCCCGCCAAATACCCGCCGAAAATGGACACGGTTGCCGAAGACTATCTTGGTCACAAGTGCATTTCGTATGAAGAGGTGGCCGGAAAGGGTGCCAAACAGATCAATTTCTCGCATGTCGCCATCGATGTGGCACTCCCCTATGCCGCTGAAGATGCAGAGGTCTCTCTAAGGCTGACTGAGCTGTTAAGAAAGAGACTGGCGGATGAGAAGCGTCTTGAGCGGCATGATGAGATTGAGTTGCCTCTCTCATATGTGCTGGCAGATATGGAGTGGACAGGCACAAAGATCGACAAAGCAGTGCTGGCAAGGCTTTCTGATGAATTTGGTGCTCGTATCACCGAACTCGAAACTGAAATCCATACCGCTGCAGGCCATGAATTCAACATTCAGTCTCCCAAACAGCTTGGTGAACTGCTCTTTGACAAACTGGAAATTCCGGGTGGCAAGAAGACCAAATCCGGTCAATGGGCAACAGGTCAGGAGGTGCTGGAAAAGTTTGCGGAGGAGTATGAAATTCCCCGCCTGATTCTGGAAGTGCGCCAGTTGTCCAAATTGAAATCTACCTACACCGATGCCTTGCAGAAGCTGATTCACCCCGGGACCGGACGCGTACATACATCCTACAATCAGGCTATCACCTCGACAGGTCGCCTCTCATCCTCTGAGCCGAATCTTCAGAACATCCCGATTCGGACTGAGGCAGGCCGCCATATTCGAAAGGCATTTATTGCAGAGGAGGGTAACACCCTTCTGGCAGCAGACTACTCACAGATTGAGCTGAGGCTGATGGCTCACTTCTCTCAGGATGAGGCACTTATCCGGGCCTTTGCGGAGGGTCAGGATATCCATGCGACTACTGCCGCTGCCGTAAACAACATCGGCCTTGAAGATGTGACTGGAGAGATGCGCCGACACGCCAAGATCATCAATTTTGGTATTCTCTACGGCATGAGTGCCTTTGGTCTCTCCAAACAGCTGGGTGTGGGACGCCACGAATCACAGGCGTTCATTGATGCCTATTTTGATCGCTACCCAACCGTGCGCACCTTTATGGACCACACCCTTGAATCAGCAAGAGCGCAGGGTTTTGTAGAGACACTGCTCGGCCACCGGGTCTACCTGCCTGAGATCAATGCCAAAAACGGCATGCATCGCGCTTATGCCGAACGCACGGCTATCAATGCCCCACTGCAGGGCTCGGCAGCAGACATCATCAAAGTTGCCATGATCAGACTGCACAAACAGCTTAAAGAGACATTCCCTGATGCAAGCATGACACTGCAGGTGCATGATGAACTGGTGGTTGAGTGCCCCGAAGAACAGACCAGCCATGTAAGCTCTCTTGTTCAGAAGGTGATGGAGGGAGCGATGGAGTTGCATGTGCCACTGGCCGTAGATATCGGGCAGGGAAAGAACTGGTTTGAAGCCCACCGGCTGTGAAATCCTGCATTCAACATTCCGGCATTCATGCTAGCCTCTGCAGATGAATGAACTACTGACCTATCTTCCGTCCAGCAACTCCGACTGGATGGTGCTCTCACTTGGCATTGCACTGGTGGTGATACTGGTCCTGATTGTCCTGTTGCTTCGCCGGAGAAAAGACTCAACAATCATCCCTGTACAGTCTATCAGTAAAGACGAGATACCATCACTGTTGACCCAGCCGGAGCTGGCCTGTTTCAATACATTGAAAACCGTGGCCGGAAACGAATTTTATATCATGGCCAAAGTCTCTCTCTCTGATATTGCCGTGGTAAAAAAAGGTGTGAATCAGGCTCGCCTGAAAAAAGCAGCCAAACAGGGGAAGCGTCATATCGACTTTATCCTCTGTAATAAGGAGACCCTGGCTGTGATCTGCGCCATTGAGCTTGAAAATGCTGCAACGGCAGCCAGCGGCAGGAAGGAGAGCCACTCTGCCGACCTTCTGGAAGAGGTTGGTGTAATGGTGTTCCACATGCCTGTAAAAACCAGCTATTCAGTACCTGAAATGCAGCAGGCACTCACCCCCTACCTGAAAGGCCATCAGCCATCGCCCGATGAGATGGTGGCTACTGTCTCAATGGAGGCATTTCGTTCCTGCAAAGCCTGCAAAGCCAGAATGGTTCTCAAACGGGCTAAATCCGGAAAATATAAAGGCGTACTCTTCTGGGTCTGCAGCAACTATCCAAAGTGTAAAACATTTGAGCTGTTCCTTCGCTGATTAGAGCATGTTCGTCATTCCCGCGAAAGCGGAAATCCAGTTTTTGTACTGTTTGAGTGGATGCCGGATCTCGGCAACTGCTCCATGCGTTGCTCTACCTCCTGCGTCCATGCAGTCGAAGTCCGGCATGACGCAATTGAACAGGGGGACAACAGTGGGCTATCATCACTGTTTTATCCATCCAGCCATTTAATTGAGCAGCCAATCGTTGGATGCTGGACAGACGGTGCATCCTGACCGGCAACCATCGCATCAACAGCCGGTGCAAGCTCCTCTGCTGTCACCTGGCTCTCATCTTTCCAGTAATCATCAATTCGGCCATGATAATAGAGCTCTCCATCGCCGCTATAGAGATAGATATCCGGTGTACACTGCGCATTAAGTGCCTTTGAAACAGACTGATCGGTATCAGCCAGATAGGGGAAGTCGATCCCCCACTCGGCCACCTTCTCCTTCATCGCTTCCGGTGAGTCGTCAGGATAATCGGGGTGAATGTTGGGGTTGATCGCAATGGTGTTCACGCCCTTCTCCCGAATCGCCTTCGCCAGCCTGATGACCCGCGGCCAGACGGCAATGGCATAGGGACAGTGGTTACAGGTCACGACAACGAGCAGGCCGTTTTTCCCTGATAGATCGCTGCTGTGATGTCTGTTTCCCTCTGTGTCATTCAACTCGAATTCGGGAAGCCTTGT
>WSZY01000202.1 GCA_013139875.1 Mariprofundaceae bacterium
CTGAGCAAGGGCAACACGGTACGCCGGTTGGCCATGCTTTTTGCAGCCAAGGAGGCCATCTCCAAAGCCCTCGGAACCGGTTTTAGAAAAGGTGTGATGTTCAAGGATATTGAAACCATTCATCAGGCCTCCGGAAAACCTGAAGTTGTGCTCCATGGCGGTGCGGCACGGGTGGCAAAAACTGCCGGAATTTCAACCGTACATATCTCTCTGACTGATGATGATGGCGTGGCGATGGCTTTTGCCATTGCCGAGCTGTAGCTCGCAACCGTGAGCGGGGAACGTTTAGGAGAGTTTGAGCTGATCCGGAAGGCGTTTCAGGATGGTTCTCCTGAACCCCATTCAACCACATCGGTAGTCAATGGGGACGATGCATCTGTACATGCCGTTCCGGATGGTATGGAGCTTGTGATCAGCACCGATGCATCGGTCAGTGGTGTTCACTGGCCGGATGGGTTCCCGCTTGACTCGGCTGCTGACAGGGCAACATGTGCCGCACTCTCTGATCTTGCAGCTATGGGAGCTGAAGCATGTTGGGCATGGGCTTCTGTGATCTCCTGCTCAGCGGATGATCTTGTCGAGCTTGGAGAGGGTGTGAATGCAGCCCTGACACGCTATTCGGTGGAGCTGTCCGGTGGAGACACTGCCTGCTCATCTGTTAATGCACTCACCCTGACTGTGGGTGGGATGGTGCCTGTCGGCAAGGCAATGTGCCGGAACTGGGCAAAAAAAGGGGACGATGTCTGGATTATCGGCAGGGCAGGATTTTCATCGCTCGGGCTTAAACAGTGGATGGCTGGAATGGAAGAGGGCTATTTCAAACGCTATTTTGAAGAGATAAAACCGAAACTGGAGCAGGGGGTTCGGCTGCGGGAGCTTGGCGTTCGCTGCTGTATCGATGTCAGTGATGGAGTTTTGCAGGATTCCGGACATGTGGCACGTGCCTCGAATGTTGGCATGACACTGGAGCTGTCGGACTTCCCCGGCTGGGATCTTCTCTGTCATAAAGTGGGAGAGAAGAGTGCCATCCACGCTGTAGTTTCAGGCGGAGAGGATTACGCACTTCTCTTTACTGCCCCTGAAGGGATGGGGTTTCTCGACAACTTTGCAACGCAGATAG
The DNA here is from genome assembly GCA_013139875.1 of Mariprofundaceae bacterium. Taxonomy (GTDB): domain Bacteria; phylum Pseudomonadota; class Zetaproteobacteria; order Mariprofundales; family Mariprofundaceae; genus WSZY01. Next base: position 1,121 of record WSZY01000202.1, read on the forward strand.
GTGTCTGCAGGGAGGGTGTTGGTGTGGAAATTCAACTGAATGGAACAGCGCTTGAGGGGTTGGCTTCAGGGTATGACCACTTTGCCTAGCACGCTCTCGTTCAACACGGCCCGATTCATTGCAGCCGGTTTTGGAAGTGGCTGGCTTCCCAAAGCACCGGGAACCTGGGGAAGTCTGGCTTCACTGCCAGTGGCATGGCTGTTGGTTGAATATTCAGGCATTGGGGGGTTAGTGATTGCCTCGCTGGTTATTCTTGTTCTGGGCTGTTTTGTCTCCGCTCTGGTCCTGCCAACACTGGAATCGGATGATCCCGGCTGGATTGTCATTGATGAGTGGGCAGGTCAATGGCTCACTGTTGCGATCATCGCTGCCTTCCACGGGCTATCGACAGTCACCCTGCTGTTAGCTTTTCTGGCATTCAGACTCTTTGATATCTTTAAACCATTCCCTATTCGCCAGCTTGAGCATATGGGGCCGCCGTGGTGGGCAATTATGGCTGATGATCTTTTGGCCGGAGTGATGGGTGGAGCGGTTATTCTCATCGCCATGTATACGGCGGGGATAGTGTGATGACGGCACAGGTTGAGAAGCTGCTTCAACTATGCAGAGAGAGAGACCTGAAACTGCGTACAGCTGAATCATGCACTGCCGGTGCGATTGCTGCTGAGATTGCTGCTGTTTCCGGCGCATCGGATGTGCTGGATCGTGGCTGGATCACTTATAGCAATGAGGCTAAATGTGAAGAGCTTGGAGTCGAACCTGCACTGATTGATGAACATGGTGCGGTCAGCAGGGAAGTGGTTCTGGCTATGGTTAAGGGAGGCGCTTCAGACAGGGCACTCTGTGTTGCAATCAGTGGTATTGCAGGGCCGGACGGCGGGAGTGATGAGAAGCCGGTTGGCACGGTCTGGATTGCTGTTGCTCTGCCGGGGCATGGGTCTCTGGTCAGATGCCATCATTTCACCGGCAGTCGTTCTGAGATCCAAAGCCAGGCTGTATCCTCTGCGCTGTCGATGTTGATTGAACAGCTTCAGAAGAGTTGATAATACCTGGTTCCAACCATCTGTTAGCCTCCCCTCTGTTGTTGCATGCAGACGCTCCTACGTGTCACCCGAAAGGCCAAGCAACCGCTTTATATCCTCGCGGCAATGTATGATGTGGTGTGTTGGCCTGTCGACCCCACCCATCAACTCAAGCATTCTGTCTTCATCAAGATCAAGGGTTGCCACAATGCTGATGATCTCTCTCTCGCGAGGGCCATTCGATGAGTTGATCAGTTCCATGGTCGACCTCCCTTCCACGTACCTCTTGATCACCCAGGGACGTAGCTCAGCCTCTGGTATTTGACAGAAGCAGTGCGTGGGATGAATGAGATCTGTATGGTGCTTCATTGTTCTTCAGGCTAACCCAGGTGACATGTGTATTTGTTTTTCCATCTGTTACCCTCCTATATACGCCCCTGTTTTCCTTAATATAGCATTTTATAGGCGATTCAAGGAAGAAAAAAGCCTTTCTCATCTTGGATGTACTATAGTCTAAATAAAACTTGGATGTCAGAGCAGGGAGAGAGCATCGGTCAGGTCTGCAACCGAGGGAATAACAAGGTCTGCCTTGATTCCGGTCTGTTTCACGAATGCTTCACGATATTTTCCTGTCTCCACCAGCACACTCTTCAGGCCTGCCTGCTGAGCGCCGCCAATATCTGACTCGATATCGTCACCAATCATCAGAGTGCGCTCAGGTAGCACATCCAGCTCTCTGCAGATTCCATGAAAGAACTCTGTTGAGGGTTTGCCGAGTACAACGGCATCCTTTCCGGTGGCATATTCGATTGCAGCAACAAAGACGCCCAGATCGAGATGCAGGCCGTCCGGCTTCTGCCAGAAGCGGTTTTTATGCAGAGCCAGAACCTCAGCCCCCTCCATTACCATCTCAAAGATCGTGCGTAACGTCTCAGGCGGATAACCCTCACCGCCGACATCACCCATAACAACATAATCGGGGTCGGTTGTGCTTTGGCGGATGCTGCTAAACTCTTCAAGAAGTGAATCCTGGACAAAGAGTGCTGCTTTTTTGTTGCCGATGACCCTGTTGGCAAGAGCTGCCGGTGTGTAGATGGAAGATTCAGGAATAGGGATACCCATCTCCTGAAGTTTTTCGGCAATGGCTCGCCGGGGTTGAGTGGTGGTATTGGTAACACCTGCGATTCGATGCCCGAATTGCTGCAATGTTTTTACGGTTTCAGCAGCACCCGGGATAATATTATCTCCGATATAGAGAACGCCATCGAGGTCAAACAGGATAGCCTGAAGATCACTGTTTTGTTTCACATTCATGAACACTACTATAGCAACAGGTGGAAGGTTTAGCAGGGAGGGGGAAACTGTTACACTCCCGAAAATTTTAATTTTAGTTATCTTGTTTTTATTAAAAAAGGAATCGATTCATGAACGAACAGGAAATCATGGCCATGTATGAAGATGCAGGTGCGCTGCTAAACGGGCACTTTATTCTCTCTTCAGGCCGCCACTCAGCACGTTATCTTCAGTCAGCACTGGTGCTGATGGATATCAATAATGCGACGGCACTGGCCGGCGAGTTGATCAACAAGGTGAATGCGGATGATTATGACATGGTGGTATCTCCGGCTATTGGTGGACTGGTGATCGGGCAGGAGGTGGCACGCCTGCTGAACAAACCATTCATCTTTACCGAGCGTAAAGAGGGTGAAATGCAGCTTCGTCGTGGATTCTCCATCCCTGAAGCCACCCGTCTTCTGGTTGTGGAAGATGTCATCACTACCGGTGGCTCCGTCTGTGAATGCATGGCAGTTGTTCGTGAGCATGGTGGCAATCCTGTCAGAGTGCTGGCCATCGTGGATCGTGCACCGGATAGCGAAGGCCGTTTTGATGTGCCGCATGAAACAGTAATTGCTCTGCGTGTGGAAACATATGCTGCCGATGATTGCCCGATGTGTGCAGACGGTACCCCGGCAATCAAGCCCGGAAGCCGCGGTTCAGCCTGATGAGTAATACTTCCATCCGCTGCTACCCCTTTGGCGGGGTGGGAGAATTCGGTAAAAACCTGATGGTCTACGCGATGGGCAGCGATGCGGTTATTGTTGATTGCGGCATGGGATTCCCGAGTCCGGGACAGCATGGTATTGATCTTGTCATTCCTGATCTCTCTGCACTTGAAGAGTTGCATCTGAATATTCACGCCATTCTTCTGACTCACGGGCATGAAGACCATATTGGTGCTCTTCCGTTCCTGTTGCCGCAACTGCGCCTGCCGGTGTATGGCACGCCGGTTACACTGGCTCTTGTGGCGGGCAAGCTTGAAG
>WSZY01000039.1 GCA_013139875.1 Mariprofundaceae bacterium
GGGTGACCGGTATGACGCCCCTGATTCAGGGGCGTTTTTTTGATCAGTGAAAAACGGGTTTTTAAAGCTGCTTAGGCTTTGGCTCCGGAAAGGTTAAGCCCCACGACTCCTGCAATAATCAGAAGAATGCTGACCGCTTTTAGTGCATTCATCGGTTCTTTGAACCAGAGCACACCGATCAGGGCGATCAGGGCAGTGCCTACACCGGCCCAGATGGCATAGCTCATACCTACTTCCAGCTTTTTCAGGGCCAGTGCGAGCAGGGCAAAGGAGATGATGTAGAAGAGGGCCATCAGGGTCGATGGTAGCCATTTGGAGAAACCGTCCGAGAGTTTCATCGCCGTGGTTCCGGCCACTTCAAACACAATTGCAAAACTAAGATATATCCAGTGCATATCCCCTCCTTATTTGGGTGAGACTCTCGCTATTAGCGCTTCGGACTCAATAGTCTGGTATTCACCCGGGGCAAGGGCGGCTTCATCCAGAGAGAGTGCGCCAATATGTGTTCTTGTCAGTGTGGTGACATGGTTGCCAACAGCGGCGAACATTCGCCGAACCTGATGATAGCGACCCTCATGCAGAACAAGCAGGGCCTCTTTTTCACCTGAAACGGTCATTTCAGCAGGCAGACATGGCTTTTCATCACCCTCAAGCATCAGCCTGCCACTGGAAAAAATCTCCTGCTCATTGCCGGAAAGGGGGCTATCGAGCCTGACAGCATAGGTTTTGGAGATGTGATGCTTCGGACTGGTCAGGTGGTGGTTAAGATGTCCGTCATCGGTCAGGATCAACAGGCCGGATGTCTCTTTGTCCAGCCGTCCAACGCTGGATAGTGGTGGTTTCCGGTCACCCCACCGTTCAGGAAAGTCAGCATAGATCAGTAGTCCCATCTCTTTGTGAGAGCATACGGAACCCCTCGGCTTGTGATAGATCAGGGTAAGGCCATCGGGGTGATCCAGAGGCTCGCCTTCAAGCCTGACACTTTCTGCAGTTACTTTCTGAGATACAGATTTTGCCAGCTGATCATCTACGCTAATCAGACCCTCTTTGATCCAGTAGCCGACATCCTTGCGGGAGCCATACCCCAGATTGGACAGGAGCCTGTCCAGGCGTTCTGTTTTACTCCTGCTCATGATCAAACAGTTCCCAACCTTCTGTTCTGGAGACTTTTTGGTTCGCTCTTTGGCCTCCTCCCTTGGTGGCCTCAATAACCTTGAAGCCCTGCTCCTGAACAATGGTGCGATGATTCATCAGCATACGATCAAGTGTTGTTTCATAGGGGAGCTTTCTGTTGGCGACCATGTAGAGCCTGCCACCGCGCCTCAGTGATTTGCAGCCATTGGCGATGATGGTCTGACCCAATGGAACATCCTGAGCCTGTCCCCTGTGGAAAGGCGGATTACAGATAATCCAGTCCAGCTTTAGTGGCAGGGGATCTTCTGCCGCATCAAGCCAGTGAGGCTCAACCTTCTCCTGCCACGATTTCGTATTCTGTCCGGCACATTGAAGGGCGAGACGATCAGCTTCTACAAGATAGAGCATTTCAATATCCGGAGAGGTTTTCAATAGCTGTTCCGAGAGAAGTCCGTAGCCGCAGCAGAGGTCCATTCCCCTGCCATGAAGTGTTTCAGGTAGATATTTAAGCAGGAGTTGTGAGCCAATGTCCGGTTTCTCCCAACTGAACAGGCCCGGCTGCGAAATCAGGCCATGGGTTTTAACCCGTCGGGGTTGAGCGTCAGCTATCCACTGTTGTGCCAGTTCCATGTCGAGTGTTGCACTTTTTCGAGCCGAGAAGAGGCGGCATTTGGATTTGGAGCTGGAACCGGTGTTTCCTGCCAGCTCTTTCAGGGCTTTTTCATAACTCCTGGCACCATGACTGTTGGCACAGCTGACAATCAATTTCCCTCCATCAACAAGCTTGGTCATTGCTTCAGCCATCCAGCCAAGTGTCTGCTGTCTGCTTTTGGAGGGGATGAGCAGCGCCACATCTGTATTGGTTTCAATGTTCTGTGAACACTCCAGTCCCATCCGTTTCAGCTCGTTATATTCAGGCTTGTAGTGCTGTAGCAGAGCAAGCCTGTCGCACTGCTCTGCAATCTTTTTGAGTAGAGGGTTTGAGTGTGCGTTGAAGATGACAATCCGTTTAGGACTGTCATCCAGTGTCTCGATAGCTGCCTGATAGAGCAGTTGGATGGCAGGCATCTGGAGCTGCTCAGTTCTTGCCTGAACTTCCGAAGCCTCCGGTTCCACGTCCGGTTTCAGAGAGTTCGGAAACAGCCTGGAAGTCAGCCTGTACGAATGGAGCAATAATCATCTGGGCAATCCGGTCACCACGCTGGATGTGGAAGGGTGCATCACTGTGGTTAATCAGAATCACCCCGACCTCACCGCGATAATCGGCATCAATGGTCCCGGGGGTGTTGAGTACGGTGATGGCATGTTTCAGTGCCAGTCCGGAACGGGGACGAACCTGAGCTTCAAAGTTGTCCGGCAGGGCCATGGCAAAGCCGGTGGGGATAAGTACCTTTTCACCCGGTTCAATGGTCATGTCCTGATCAATGGCAGCCCGGAGGTCAGCACCCGCTGCATGAGTTGTAGCATAAAATGGCAGGTCGAGTCCTTCACCATGCGGCAGTCGTTTGATTTCTACAGTCGGATTGTTTCTGCTCATTTCTGTAACTCCATGATCTTTTTAATAATTTTTTCAGCGATCTTCTCTTTTGGAAGAGCGTCAATCTGTTCGGTTCGGTCAGAGGTGATCCACCAGCCGCTACCACTGGCACTGCCCATATTGGCAACGTCATTGGCAAAAATAGCGTCAGCCCCTTTGCGATCGAGTTTCTCCCGGGCATGTTCAATATGATCAGAAGACTCTGCTGCAAATGCGATAACATGTTGAGGGCGCCCCTCCATGGCTGCGATTGTGGCCACAATATCCGGATTGGCAGCCAGTTCGATCTGCAGCTTCTCGATGTCGCCACGCTTAAGCTTTTCAGTGATCAACTTGCTGAAACGAAAATCACTG
>WSZY01000082.1 GCA_013139875.1 Mariprofundaceae bacterium
CTACAAAATCAGCCGAATGATCCTAAGCATAATAACCAATATTCGCATTCTCCGACCATTTGCCGATACCGCTGGTTGCTTCCAGATCACCCGCCAGACAGCGCAGCAGTGTGGTTTTACCAATACCATTGGGGCCAATTACAGCTACACGTTCACCCACAGCAATCCTCAAATTAAACTTTTCAAACAGTGGCTGTTCATCAAAGCTTTTACTCAGACTCTTCAACTCCAGCACATTACGGTACAGCTTTTTATCCTGAGTAAAGCGAATAAACGGGCTCACACGACTTGAAGGTTTTACTTCATCCAGTTTGATTTTATCAAGTTTTTTGGCACGTGATTGTGCCTGAGTGGCCTTGGATGCATTGGCCGAGAAACGACGGACGAAGGCCTGAAGCTCCTGAATTTCCTCTGTTTTTCTGGCGTTTTCAGTGAGCAACTGCTGCTGAACCAGCGAAGCAGCCTCCATATAATCATCGTAGTTGCCCGGATAGATGCGCAACTCCCCATAATCAATATCAGCCATGTGAGTGCATACACTGTTGAGGAAGTGCCGGTCATGCGAAATGATGATCATTGTACAGTTACGTTCGTTGATCACCCCTTCCAGCCAGCGAATGGCATCAATATCAAGGTTGTTGGTTGGCTCATCCAGTAGAATGATCTCAGGATCACCGAACAGCGCCTGCGCCAACAGGACGCGCAGCTTCCAACCGGGGGCAATGGATTTCATCAGGCTGAAATGCTCTTCCACCGGGATACCCATACTGAGCAATAATTCACCCGCACTCGATTCTGCACTGTAGCCATCCAGATCGGCAAACTGACTCTCCAGATCACCGGCACGCATACCGTCTTTTTCCGAAAACTCAGGCAGTGCATAGATACGGTCCCGCTCGTCCTTGATTTTCCATAGCTTCTCAAAACCCATCATCACGGTATCGAGAACTGTCTTCTCTTCAAAAGCGAAATGATCCTGTCGCAATTTGCCCAACCGCTCATTTTTACCGATGCTTACATGGCCTGATGTTGGAGTCAGGTCACCACCCAGGATTTTCATCAGTGTGGACTTGCCGCAACCATTCGCACCGATCAGGCCGTAACGATTGCCATCCCCGAACTTAACCGAGATGTTTTCAAACAGGGGCTTGTCCCCAAACTGCATTGTGATACCGGATGTAGAAATCAATTTATCGTCCCATGAAACGCGGATATAGCTTAAAAATCGGCGATCTTAGTGCTGGCCATGAGATATACAAGCTGTTTGAACAATGCTTATGGGCGGCATAGCATCAATGTCATGATCCGAATCGCACTCGTCACTATGCTCCTGTTGTTTGCAGGCTGCGAAGAATCCATCCAGCCGACACCTGTTCCCACCAAAGAGAAAAAAGTATTTGAAAAAAATGCTATTGACGCAGCCGGTGTTGCCGAGGGTGATGAGCAGGTCTCACCTTTCGGAAAACCTGCTTACTAACTAGAGTGTCACGCATGAGCCGCCCCGTTCGCAAAACCATCGCCACATCTCCAACATCCCCGGCTCCGTTGCAGATTCTTCTCTATACCCTGCCGGTGTGGGGTGCATCCATGGCACTTACACTCTTCATGCCGATGACCGGAATCATCACCTCGATTGTTATGGCAGTCTGCCTACTGGTTCTGCCGTTCAAAGCGCGCCGGGGCCTGTGCCCTGCATGTGAAAGGCCTAAAACACTCCCGTTCTCAGGCTTTGGTAATCTATGCAAAGGTTGTGGTGAAGAGATTGTACTCAGGGGTGACACATTCCATCTATTGGAAGCCAAAGCGATGAGATCCAGAGCAGGCTCGGGAAGAGCCTAAACTCTTCCACCGGACTGGAGGGTAAACGCTACAGTGCGCCGGAAAGGTGATCGCGAACTGTTTCTGAATCCTCAAACACAAGATTTTTATCCACTGTGTCCGAAACAAGCTGTCCAAGTGCTGAGCTACACTGCTTGCGTAGAAGCCCCAGAAACTCCGGTGGTGCCACCAGAGAAAGGTGATTGAACGCATTGGCAACACGACCTCGGTCCATCTCAGCAATCAACTGGTGTGCAAACAGCTCAGCCTCATGATCCTTCGGCTCAACCTGCTGACCCATGGCATGCCTTGCATCACCCATCCGATCAAATGCCCGTCCGGGAAGATCGCTGGTCAACTCCTGTTCATGCTTGCGGGATGCTTCATGATCCCAATCCTGCTCAAGGGTTAGCGCTCCGACTCGCCCCTTCATGGTATATAACTTCGCATGGCTCTTATCGGCAACAAGTACCCAGGTCGTATCCATAAACCACCTCCTGAAATCTCTATCTCTATCTCTATTATAGCTCAACTACAGAAATCAGCAGTCCGGCTGCCGTTGAAAGGAAAACTGCTGGATGAACTATGAGCACTGTAGCTAACCACGTGCCTCTTTACGGTCAGCATTGAGGAAGTGGCGCATCATGAACTCCTCCTCTACAGGCGTAAGATCATAACGCTGGCAAGCCTCTTCAATGGTGGCGAGATCGTAGGCATGCATCTCCGCAATCCAGCGAACCGCCTGACGAAACGCATCCCCTTTCGGAAACAGTGACTTTGCTCCACTCATAACCTGTACCCTCTACTCCCAGTGTAGCACATTTGAGGGAATCTCTTTGAACAGAGCTGAATATACTCAGATCCATTGTCTCACTCCGCCCTCTGTCTCACTCCGCCCCCTGTCCATTAGCAGTGAATTGAGTTTAAATGCGGTATGGCGATTTTGAATGAAGTGATCTGGCATCTCTATCTGATCCGTCTGGATAGCGGCCATCTCTACACAGGTATTACCACCGATGTGAGCAGACGGTTTGGTGAACACAGAAACGGCAAAGGTGCCAAATTTCTTCGTGGCAGAGAGGGATTGAAACTGGTGTTCAGCAGTTCGATTGGTGACAGATCTTCCGCCCTGAAAATCGAGGCCGCCGTCAAAAAGCTTCCGAAACAGAGGAAAGAGGCGCTCATCAATGGTGATTTCAGCATTAATGATCTGTCAGCGGATTGAGTTCGGGCAATGGTCATGTACCTGGCAACAGGAATTGGCCATAATAGTGTGAATGAAGTTCTTTCTCTCCAGGCTGGCCTCTGTTCTCCTCTTAACCACGCTCTTTGTGAGCGGGTGGATGTTGATGTTTGAGGATCAGTACATCTACTACCCGACACGGGAGATTCATAACACACCAGAAACAGTCGGGCTGAAGTTTCAGGATATCCACCTGACCACAGGTGATGGTATTGCCCTGCATGGCTGGCTGATACCCCACCCCAACGCCCGATTCACGCTGCTCCATTTTCATGGCAATGCCGGAAACATCAGCCACCGCCTGCACCTCTATGAGCAGTGGCATCGAATGGGGCTTTCCCTGTTCGCCATCGATTATCGGGGCTACGGAAAGAGTGAAGGCACCCCTTCTGAAGCAGGCTTCTACAGTGATGCCCGCGCTGCCTGGAAAGAGCTGGTTAAAAGACAGAAGGTTCCCGCTTCACAGATTATTATTGCGGGTAGGAGTCTGGGCTGTGCCGTGGCTGCAAAGCTGGCAACAGAGACAAAACCTGCTGCACTGGTGATGGAGACACCTTTCACAAGCATCCCCGATATGGCCGCAGAGCACTATCCATGGATTATTCCGATTCAATTTCTGACACAGACACAGTTCAATACTCTGGATCTCATTGGCCAGGTTGATGCTCCCACCATGGTAATAAGTGCCGAAAACGATGAGATTGTTCCTACAATTATGAGTGAGAAAATCTATGCAGGTGCTAATGAGCCCAAACAGTTTGTTACACTCTCCGGAAACCATAATGATTTTGATATCGTCTCATCCTCGACATATGCCAGGGCATGGAATCGATGGTTGAATCAACTGGATGGTGGCGTAAAGTTGCCAGCGAACCCGGCGCAGGAGTAATGCATGGAATATCCTGCCGCTAAAGCTGCAGTTGTAAGAAACCATCAAACAGTTCGACTTGCTTAACATGAAAACAGACAACCTATTAATTATCATTGCAACGTTACTATTTTCGACCATGACTATTGCCGAGGAGTTTTCCATGAATGATTGGACGCGCCCGTCAGACAAGGCACTGAAACAGCAACTCACACCGATACAGTTCAAAGTAGCACGGGAAAATGGAACCGAACCGGCTTTTGAGAATGAATACTGGGATTATAAAAAGGCCGGTGTCTACGTTGATGTTATCTCAGGTGAGCCCCTGTTCAGCTCCAGAGACAAATTCAAGTCCGGTACGGGCTGGCCAAGTTTCACCAGAGTCCTTGTTCCGGAAAATATTGTTGAGAAAGAGGATCGCCTGCTCTTTATGCGCCGGGTTGAACTCCGCAGTAGACATGCGGACTCACATCTCGGCCATGTTTTCACTGATGGCCCTCAACCAACCGGGCTTCGTTACTGTATCAACTCCGCAGCACTTCGTTTCATTCCTGCAGATGAGCTTGAAACCAATGGACTCAGCCGGTTTAAAGAGCAGTTTTCGACCAGGTGACCCGTCTGCATGATACTCTCATTGTTGGAGCCGGCCTGGCCGGCTCTATTCTTGCCTACAGGCTGACACTTGCCGGCCGGAACGTTCTTCTTGTCAGTGATCCTTCCATACCCTCCGCTTCACGTGTGGCCGCCGGCCTGATTAACCCTGTCACTGGTCAGAGACTGGTATTGCAGGGGGGTATTGAGGAGCTGTTGGCATCAGCTCAACGCACTTACCACGACATTGAAGCGCGGTTTGGCATCAACATTTTGCATGAGCGCGAGATGCTCCGGGTTTTTCGCTCCGGGAAAGAGAAGGAAATATGGGAAAACCGTATCCGGGATTCCACCTACCACCCCTATATCGATTGCAAACTTCATGATGACCCCTGCATTAATATGAACCATGGAGCTTTCCTTCAGCATCACACGGGATATCTGGATACCAACACCATGCTGGATGCTCTGCATCAGTGGTTTCGGGAGCAGAAGATCCTGATCGAAGCCCCACTGCTTTATGGCGATGTCACCATCGAAGCAGAGAACATCCAGTGGCAAGGTGTTCAGGCTGACAGAATTATCTTTTGTGAAGGGTGGCGCAGCCAGAAGAATCCATGGTTCGACTGGCTGCCGTTCCAACCGGTCAAAGGGGAAATCCTTACACTTTCGACTGACTCAACGATTCCGGCACAGATGATCAATCGAGGGAAATGGCTCCTGCCCATCAACAAAGAAACCTTCAAACTTGGTGCAACCTATGAGCGGAATGAACTCAATGAAACACCCACAGAAGATGCAGAACGGGAGCTGCTGGATGCCATGGAGGATATCTTTCTGACCAGACCTGCTGTCAGGGTTACAGATCATATGGCCGGTGTCCGCCCCGGTACAAAAGACAAGCAACCTTTTGTCGGCCTTCATCCCGAACATCTCCAACTGGGTATCTTTAACGGCTTCGGTTCGAAGGGAAGCCTGCTGATCCCGTGGCATGCCGAACAATTCACATGCTATCTTATCGATGGCACCCCCCTGCCCGAGCAGGCTGATATCCGGAGATGGCATGGCCAGAGTCCCGGTTAGCACAGAAGTTCATCGATTCCTGAGCAGAAACATCAAGCCGGGCGATAGTGTCATCGATGCAACACTGGGTAATGGTCATGATGCCCTGTTTCTCGCCGGACATGTCGGCG
>WSZY01000049.1 GCA_013139875.1 Mariprofundaceae bacterium
GTCTCCACCTCAACTTCCGCTTTTTTGGTGGTCAGCACATCGTCAATCATGGTGCGGCCGATCACTTCACGAATGGCAGACTCCGCCGCATCGCGCACTGTCTTCTCAGCATTATCGATATTGAAGAGGTAGTTCTCCACGCTCTTGATCTTGAACTGAACAATAAAGGAGATATCGACGATATTCTCATCACGGGTCAGCATCAGTGACTCTTGGGGAACCTTACGCACCCTGCCTCCACCAAAGTCGCGGAATCCGATACCGAGACGCTGCACACGGGTTACCGGCAACTTCTCAACACTCTCGATCGGGTAAGGCAGGTGCCAGTTCAGACCCGGGCCTTTTGTGTCCGAATGCAAACCGAAGCGAAGTACCACTGCCTCCTCATCGGCTGCTACCACATAGATGCCTGTCGCTACCCATAGAAGAAGTGCAACCACTGCTATGCCGGTAAACATCCCCTTATCCAGGCCGGACCCGTCACCGCCGCCGCCTTTGCCGCCAAAGATGCCGCCAAAGCGCTCCTGCAGTCTTTTAATCACTTCATCAATATCGGGAGGCGTCTGGTTTGAGCCGCCACCACCTGAAGGACGATCTCCCCACGGGTTATTCTGATTCTGGTTCCAGGGCATTAAATCTCCTCCAAATGAGACCAAATTAATTATCGTGTCACGAACAGCCGCGCAGTGTAACAGGTGAGACGGCCATTGCACCCCCGATATTTATCTGGAAGTTGATCTGTCCAGCATGGTGATTGGATGCTAATCTGGCACACATGCCTACTCTATTCCGCTGGCTCTTCTACGGTTATCTCGGACGTGCACTGGGCACAATGATCACGATGCTTGCTATCTATGTGATTATTGAGCTGTTTGACAAGTCCCGATACCTCGGCAACGGCATGAGTTTCTCAATTCTCATTGAGTACATACTGCTGAAAATCCCTTTCATGGTCAGTGAATTTATGCCGGTCATCCTGCTGATTTCAGCCAGCATCTATGTTTCGGAAATATCTCACCATCAGGAACTGGCAGCCATTCGGGCGGCAGGGCTTGGTATCAACAAACTGCTGATCCCCCTCCTGTCCATCGGCCTGCTGGCTGCCCTGCTCAACATTGCGATTGCCGAGTGGGTAACACCGACAACCAACCAGCGGCTGGATATCATTGAGCGTGTCAATATTCATAAACAGGCTGACCCGCACCGCGGCATTCAATGGTTAAAGGATGGTCACCGTCTCTACCGCCTGACACCATTGACTGACAACCGTTTTGCCATGCTGATGATTCAGACCGATGAAAAAGGTGCATGGATCAAACGTGTGGATGCGGCTCGGGCACACTATGTGGATGGCAAATGGATTCTTAACGATGTCCATATCAGCCAGCCGTCAATAGAGGAGGGCATGCAGCTGACTCACAAAGAGCGTGTCACCTTCACATCTGACATTGGACCGGATAGCGCAGACCCGCCAAGCCCACGGCATATGCGCTTCTCTGAGCTTTACCGCTATGCAAAGAATCTTGAACGGGCCGGCTTAAGTGCCGGAAGCTTTGTTTTAACCCTTAATAAAAAGCTCTCCACCCCGGTTGCCTGCATTATCATGGTGCTTCTGGCCGTCGCGCTGAGCATGAATATGGGCAGCAGGATAACCGCAACCTCCTGGGGGTTGATCAGTGCCATCTCACTGGGGCTTCTTTTTTATGTTTTTGGAAATGCCAGCTCTCTTCTTGCCGGTGGAGAGAGGCTCTCTGCCGCCTATTCGGCCTGGCTGCCAAACCTGGTGTTTGGTGGACTGGCAGGATTCCTGATACTGCACAGAGAGGGTAAGTAAACCACCCCTCTAACAGTGGCAGATCAGACTTTCAGGTATTTTATAAAATCACGCTGAAGCAGACTGTTAGTCGCCAGCACATCCCCTCGCTCCAGATCAACACTCCGCCCTTCGATATCGGTAATCAAACCGCCGGCCTCCTGAACAAGAAGAATACCTGCAGCAATATCCCACGGTTTCAGCCCTGCCTCCCAGTAGCCATCCAGTCTTCCTGCCGCAATGTAGGCCAGATCCAGAGCTGCCGAACCACCCCTTCGATAACCATCACATTCCCGCATACAGACATCCATACGCTTCTGGAAAGTCTCAAGCTGGTCGCGGCAATAGGGTGCCAGCCCTGATGCAAAAAGAGCCTGGGATGTCCTCTTTTGACTGCCAACACGAAGTCGACGCCGATTGAGGAAAGCGCCATTACCATTCTTCGCCTCAAACGTCTCATTACGCATTGGGTCGTGAACCACCGCCAGCAGCGGTTTACCATTTTGCCATGCTGCAACAGAGACCGCAAAATGGGGTAGCCCATGAATAAAGTTGGTTGTTCCGTCCAGCGGATCGATGTACCACTGTATCGATGCATTCGGGTTCACACGCTCGGACTCCTCCGCAACAATGCCATGGTCCGGATAATGCTGCTGAATATCACGTATAATCATACCTTCAGCCTTGCGATCAACATCAGTGACAAAGTCACGATCCTGCTTCTCCTGAACATTGATATTGTCACGGTCATCAAAACTACGGACGATCATGTCGCCCGCCCTGCGTGCGGCTCGTACAGCTACATATAGCACTTGGAACTCCAATTAGAAAATCTTACCTCAATGAGGTTGAACGGCGAACACTAAACGCTCAACCCGCTAAAATCATCCATATACAAAACTTCTTGCGGCCGGCTATAGTTCAATACCATTGAAACCAAGGAGCTTCAGTCTGAGAAACCGGATCATCAATCATCTGATCGGCAGCAGTAACAACACCGGTTCACTGGTATCAGGGCAGATACATCAGGCCTGGTTTAGAATCCTGTTTGGAGCCGCTGGAACCATCTATCTGTACCTCCACTGCCCCATCACGGAGCCATACAAGACTGTCTTCATCACATCGGCCTACTTCTATTTCGCCTATAACATCCTGACTCTTATAACAATAAGATATAAGCCGATCTCCATATTCAGAATGCTTTTTTCACCACTGATGGACGTCTATGTGGTGAGCCTCAGTATGATCATTGATGGTGGCCAGAGCAGTGGCCTCTATCTGATCTTCTTTATTATTATTTTCGGCAATGCAGTCAGATTCGGCAATGCCATGCTGCTCTACTCCCAGGCACTCTCTGTTGTCGGCATGCTTCTGGTCAGCGTCTCCACACTCTATGGCATGCAGATCTCTCTGGATGGGACACTGCTGCTGATGCAGACCATAGCCCTCCTGCTGATTCCAGCCTACGCCCTTATCATCACCCGGCAGACCGAGCAGGCCATTTTAGAGAAGACGGCTGCAGAAGAAGCCACATTCGGACTACTTGATCACGGACCTCTACCGGCATTCACTTATCAGATTGGAGAGGATGCTATACCACGCATACTCTACGCCAATACAGCCATGCAACATGTCTACCGCAACTCCACCACCACGCTTATCGGTGAGCAGGTCGATATTCTTACGCTGATGGAGGACGGTGACGAGATGATCACTGCCTGCCGGCAGCCTTTCTCTGACAACGGCGGTAGCGAAGAGCCCTATCGATTCTACGTGCGCGGTAGAAATGTCCATAATCATCTTATTCAGTTGATGGGGCAGAGCATGCGTCTTCACTGGCATGGCAGATGGGTTGGCATCTGTTTTCTGCTTGATATCACTCAGACCGAAGCCGTCCGCAATGAACTCGAACAGACCATGCATAACAACTACATGAGCACAATGGTGGCCGGTATTGTCCATGATTTCCGCAATGTCCTGACCAGCATCATCGGCACAGCGGAGGTGATGCAGTTCGGCGCCAGGGACGAGGAGAGCAAAAGCCAGCTCGGCCTGATTATGGATGCCGGAGAGCGTGGATCCAACATGGT
>WSZY01000189.1 GCA_013139875.1 Mariprofundaceae bacterium
AGTCCTCCATCGCCGGATAAAGTATTTCTTCCACTTGCGGGTTCAGGCGGTGGATTTCATCAATAAAAAGTACATCGCCCTCCTCAAGGTTGGTTAACATCGCAGCCAGATCACCCGGTCGCTCAATCACAGGGCCGGATGTTGAACGAATCTGAGCACCCATTTCATTGGCAATAATATTGGCAAGGGTGGTTTTGCCCAGTCCCGGAGGGCCAAAGAGGAGAACATGGTCCAGGGGTTCTGAGCGGCGCTTGGCCGCCTCAATGTAGACCGAAACATTATCCCTGATTTTATCCTGTCCGATATACTCGGAAAGTGATTTGGGACGCAGGGCTCTGTCCCAGTCCTCAACACGCTCATCGGCAGATATTATTCGTTCTTCATCCATCTCTTCAATAGTCATGATATTACCTTAATCGAAGATCTGAAATCCTTTTCAAAATCACCAGTTAAATCAATCTGTTTAAGTGCTTTATCAACCTGAAGAGGCCTGTATCCAAGGTTTATCAGTGCCGAACGTATGTCATTGGCATCTTTTGACAGGGAGGGAGACTCACTCTCATCTGTGGTGAGTTTACCCTTCAGTTCAAGAATAAGCCGCTGGGCGGTTTTTTTGCCAATGCCCGGAGTCCTGGCAATGGCAGCGTCATCGGCACTGTCAATGGCCTGAAGCAGTTCACCGGTCGGCATGCCTGACATCAGATTGAGCGCTGTGCGGGCGCCAATGCCCGAGACACTGTTGAGTTTTCTGAACAGTTCACGATCACTGCTGCTGAGGAAGCCGAAGAGGCTTAACTGATCCTCTCTCACATAGGTATGTATGTAGATGGAGGCGGTTTCTCCCTGTTTCAGGGTGCAGAGTGCCTGCATGCTGACGGCAACATCATAGCCGACCCCGTTTGTTTCCAGCAGGATAGAACCACCCGGGTCAAGTTCCCGGACGGTACCTGATAGCCAGCCGATCACTGCTTCATTTCCAGGATTCTGTTGCGTTCGATCATGGGCGCATGATGCGCGTGGCAGATGCAGACAGCAAGCGCATCTGCTGCGTCTTCCGGAAGTGGCATGGGGGGCTTTAGCAGTAGCTTTACCATGTGCTGAACCTGCTGTTTGTCCGCCTTGCCGTGCCCGGCCGTGGATAGTTTCACTTTGGTCGGAGAGTAGGGGGTAACCGGGAGTCCGGCATCACCACAGGCGGCGATCAGTGCGCCTCTGGCCTGACCCAGTTTCAGTGCAGACGAGGCATTTTTGGAGACAAAGATATCTTCCATCGCCACGCAGTCCGGCTGGTATTCGGCAATAAGCGCTTTCAATCCGGAGAAGAGCGTGTAGAGCCGTTCTGTGAACTCCCCTGAGGCGCAGCGAATGACTGAGTGGTGCAGATGGATCAGGCGGCTGCCCCGGCTATCAATAATGCCAATACCGGTCTTCTGTGAGCCGGGGTCAACACCAAGAATACGCATCGTTTTTCCTTAACCTTCGATTCGTGCCATCTCTTCGTCGGAAATGTCGAAGTTGGCGTAGACATTCTGGACATCATCCAGCTCTTCAAGTCGTTCGATCAGGCCCAGAAGCTTTTCGGCAGTTTCGCCTTCAACCTCAATGCTGTTCTCAGGGATCCATGCGGTTTCAGCAACCTGGGCTGCAAGACCCGCTTTTTCAAAGGCATCCTGAACAGTTGTAAAACTACCGGGCTCGGTGGTAACCTCAATACAGCCTTCATCAGGCCTGTCCTGAATATCATCGGCACCGGCATCCATGGCAATCTCCATAATGCTATCTTCATCGGTGGATTCACGGTCAAACAGAAACTGGCCTTTCTGGTGGAACATCCATGATACGCAACCGGATTCACCCATATGACCGCCGCCTTTGTTAAAGGCAGAGCGTACATCGGATACAGTGCGGTTGCGGTTGTCAGTCATACAGTCAACGAGAATGGCTACACCGGCCTGTCCGTAGCCCTCATATCGAATCTCATCAATATGGGCTGCGTCATCACCACCGGCACCACGGGAGATGGCACGATCAATGTTATCCTTAGGCATGTTGACGCCCTTGGCGGCAGTGATGGCTGACCTCAGTCGCGGATTGGCATCCGGATCATCACCACCAGCACGGGCAGCAACCGTTATTTCACGGATGTAACGGGTGAATATCTTGCCACGTTTGGCATCAACGGCTGCCTTTTTGTGTTTGATACTGGACCACTTATTATGACCTGACATATCTAATCATCTCCAATCATTGCTGCTCTCTATGGTACGTGAATCTTATCATGCCGTTAATAAAAAAGGCAGGGGATTAACCCTGCCTTTTTAAATCAGTCAATTGGTACTGGTCAGTCAATATGCTCGTTGATGAACTCGATCAGTTTGCTTTTGTTGGCCGCACCAACTTTGGTACCCTGTACATTGCCGCCATTAAACAGCATCAGGGTAGGGATGCCGCGAACACCATAGCGGCCCGGTGTATTCGGGTTATCATCAATATTGATTTTTGCGATGGTTACTTTGCCCTGCATCTCTTCGGCAATTTCATCCAGGATGGGTGCGATTTGCTTGCAGGGGCCACACCAGGGAGCCCAGAAATCGACAATAACAGCATTGGATGCTTTCAGCACATCTGCTTCAAAACTATCGTCGCTAACATGAATGATCTGTTCAGATGACATTGTATTCCTCATGACTATTTATAGGATCGACCGATAAGTTAATCGGGGTCGAGATGAGCGTCAACCATAATACTTCTGCTTTAGAAGTAATCATACAACAGCGAATAGATGAGGTGGGAGGATGGATCCCATTCGACACCTTTATGCAGGCCGCTCTCTATGAGCCCCGGCTTGGCTATTACGAATCTTCACATGTGTTCGGTGAAGAGGGTGATTTTGTGACCGGTGCGGAGATGGGTTCGTGGCTGGCACTGGGCTTTGCCGATCTTATCGAGTGGGGATGGCAGGAGCTGGGTTCCCCATCCGAGTGGGTGCTGGTTGAGCAGGGTGGCGGCACAGGGAAGCTCCTCTCTGCCGTTCTGCACTCTCTTCAGGAGAGGGGGCTTATACCTGCACGCAGTGTGGCCATTGATGCAAGTGCGGAGATGCGGAGCCGGCAGCAATCTCTCTATGCGAGTCAAAATCTGGATATCGAATCTTTTGCCACTATCGATGAAGCAGGAGAGATCGAGAACTGTCTTATGTTTTGTAACGAACTGCCTGATGCCTTTCCTGTACGCTGTTTCAGCTGGAAAGGCGGTGAAGCTTATGAACGTGGCGTGGCTCACAGCAGTGGCCACTTCCGCTGGCAGGATGCAGCGATGAAAATGAGTCTGCCACTGGAAATTGACCGGGAGATAAGTGCTGTCTGGCCGGATGGCTACCTGAGTGAGTGGAATCCGAATCTGCAGGGGTGGCAGGAGAAGCTGTCAAAGATGATCCGACGCGGGTTTCTTTTCTGTGTTGATTACGGCTACACGCAGCAGGAGTATTACAGATCGCAGCGTATTGAGGGCACGTTGCTGGGCCACAAGGGGCATCAGGTGATCGAGAATATTCTTCAACAGCCCGGGAGCTGTGATATCACAGCCCATATTGATTTCACCTCTCTGCAGAGAATCGGTGATAACAATGGCATGCCCGGCTGCTGTTTCATGAGTCAGGGTGCGTGGCTTGCACAGAGCCCGTCGGTTCAGAGGCGGATCGAGTCCCTGGCTGCTGAGGGTAGTATTGAAAGTGTGCAGGAGCTGGCCCATGCCAAGCGCATGTTGCTGCCGTTTGGTATGGGCGAAACATTTAAGCTATTGATTCAGTCATGTCATCATAAGCAGAGTGCTCCGGGTTATCTGAATCACTTTGACCGGATACATACTCTGAGGCGTGTGAAGGGAGTTGCTTGACATGAGCATGGATGCATCAACAATCAACGACTATGCATTGTTCAACTTGCAACATGGAGAGCTCGGGCATTCAGGATTTCTGCCCCCATTGTGGTACTGCCATGATCGGTGAAGGCAATGTTCCACATCTTGGTAACTACCGCCTGGATTCAAAGATCGGTGAAGGTGGTATGGGCGTTGTCTATCAGGCAATGGACGAAAAACTGAACCGTGAAGTGGCCATTAAGGTTCTGCACCCTCATCTGCTGCAGAATGAAAACCTGAAAGAACGTTTTCGCCGTGAGGCGAGGATGCATGCCAAGTTGATGCATCAAAATGTGGTAACGCTGCTATCTATTTATGAAGATGGCGAGCATATGGCACTTGTGATGGAGATGGTGCATGGCAAGAATCTTAAAGAGCATATCAAAAGTAACCCGAACCTTAATCTGATCGATCTGGTTAAAATCTCGGATGCGATTCTGGCAGGGCTTGAGGCTGCACACAATCTGGGCATGGTACATCGTGATCTGAAACCCGCTAATGTGCTTATTTCTGATGACGGTGCGATCAAGCTGATGGATTTCGGATTGGCGAAGCCTGAGCGTGGGGAGGACGATCTGACCCAGAGTGGTGCAACGGTTGGTTCATTCCG
>WSZY01000167.1 GCA_013139875.1 Mariprofundaceae bacterium
GTTCCCGTAAAGCACGGCAATACCACCCTCTTTGGAATAAGCATGTTCCATATCGCGAATACACCCATCGCTACGATCCGTATCGAGGGATCTCCAGCGTTCGGATTGGGAAAAAGCCACCTGTGTCGGAACACCGCCCGGTGCAGCACGGTACATTTCACGCGCCTTGGAATTGCCCTCATTGGTCACGTCATTGGCATCAAGTGATTCACCCATCGTCGCTGCATGGATGGTTGGCAGGTCGCGATGAATCAATCCTCCCCGGTCAAGCTCTGCCAGAATGCCAACGACACCGCCGGCACGATGCACATCTTCCATATGGTAATGCTGTACCGCAGGCGCCACCTTGCAGAGATTCGGTACTTTGCGGCTCATGCGATCAATATCTTTCATCGTAAAATCCACACCCGCTTCCTGCGCACAGGCCAGCAGATGCAGTACGGTATTGGTGGAGCCGCCCATAGCGATATCCAGTGCCATGGCATTTTCAAAGGCATCAAATGTTGCAACTGAACGTGGTAACACCGACATATCTTCATGTTTATAATAACGCTCGCACAGGGCAACCACCGTGCGCCCTGCTTCAAGAAAGAGCTCTCTTCGATCCGCATGGGTTGCCAGAAGTGAGCCGTTACCCGGCAGGGCAAGGCCCAGAGCTTCGGCCAGGCAATTCATCGAGTTGGCGGTAAACATGCCCGAGCATGAACCGCATGTCGGGCAGGCGGAGCGTTCCACTGCTGCAACATCCTCATCAGATTCATCAGGATCCGCTGCCATCACCATGGCATCAACCAGGTCCAGATGCAGTTCACGGTTATTCAGGGTGATTTTTCCCGCTTCCATCGGACCACCTGAAACAAACACAGCAGGAATGTTCAGGCGCAGAGCGGCCATCAGCATACCGGGTGTAATCTTGTCGCAGTTGGAGATGCAGACCATGGCATCAGCCGTATGGGCATTAACCATATACTCAACCGAATCCGCTATCAGATCACGACTGGGTAGAGAGTAGAGCATGCCGCCATGCCCCATCGCAATGCCATCATCAATAGCGATCGTATTAAACTCTTTGGCTACCCCGCCGGCAGCTTCAATCTCCCGCGCTACCATCTGTCCGATATCTTTCAGATGCACATGGCCCGGTACAAACTGGGTGAACGAGTTGACCACTGCAATGATCGGTTTTTCAAAATCATCATCCTTCATGCCTGTGGCTCGCCAAAGCGAACGGGCACCGGCCATATTACGGCCATGGGTGGATGTGCGTGAACGATATACAGGCATACTTTACCTCTTACTCAATTAAACAGACTTAACCCCGCACTGTAATACCTGATGGCACCAGATGCTAACGATGCTACGTAAGCTGCTTTCTTACGCAGCCTGTAACACGTCCATGAGTTTCTCCCTCAATTCAGAGGTGATTTTTTGAAGATCTGGATGGTTTGCCGTCTCCTGCTGCAGTGACGGGTCCGAAAACTCGATATGTACGGTGTCGGAAAGATCCTGACGTATAGATACTCCGGAGGCGATCAGGCCAATAGATGGATCGATATTGAATACCCGTTCTGCCAGTTCTGTATGATAGATGAGCAGCAGCCGGTATTTGGGCACATTCTTTTTCTGCAGAACCGCCATGACATCCGTATCGTTCAGTATCTGGAAGCCTGCCATCCTTAACGCCCTGCTTACATTTTCCATGACCTCGTCAAAGCCCACCTCTACATTTTTGACAAATCCGCGCTTCGTATAACTGACATTGGTACTGCCTGTGTCGCTGGTCATATCTCTTACAGTCTGCTCCTCCCGCTGCTGACGCTGCACATCTTCAACAGAGCGCTTGAAATGCTGCTGTTTGGGTTGCTCACTAACCGTCAACCCTTCCTTGTGGATTCGTCTTAAGGCCATAAACACAAGAATCAGTGCCAGAACAGAGGCCAGCATAAATAGTAGAAAAAAAGTATTGCTTCCCAACTTTCACCTCACGCAATTTCTCAACTCAGGCAGAGCATTGATCATTCATCAATACATGAATAGACCAAGCATAACTACACTCAGGCCTGCCGTATAGTCATTGGCATTGGCTCCGTGCCTTCCAAAACTTCATCAGTGGTAAACGCTGCACTACCGGATGGCAGCAGCAGTCAACGATATTCTAAATCATCTGATGGTCAGTGTTAAAAAGCCTGCAGCACGCGCAACAGCTTTCTCTTTAGATTGGAAGCCACACCCTGAAGTTCCGGATCATTTGTTGCCCCCATCTGCAGGAACGGATCAGAAAACTCGACATGTACAACATCAGACAGATCCTGACGGATGACAGCGTTACAGGTAAGCAATCCAATAGATGGCTCCATATCAATCGCCCTGCCTCCCAACTCTTCGTGATAGGCTATGAGCATGTGGTACTTCAGCATCTCTTTTTTGTGCAGGATCGTCATAATATCCGCATCACTCAGGATCTGAAAACCTTCCACCTTGAATGCCCTGCGTACCTGCTCCACGGCTTCATCGACACCTATCTTTACCTTTTTTCCAAAACCACGTTTTGTATAGATCACGCCACCAATGCTTGACTCCTCTGACAGAATCACAGCGGCCTGCTCCTCCCGCTGCTGGCGCTGCACCTCTTCAATAGAGCGCTTGAAATGTTGATGCCTGGCTTGATCACTAACCGTTAAATCCTCTTTCTGGCTGCGTCTGAAGGCCTTTAATATAAACGCCAGCACCAGAAGGGAGATCAACACCAATAGTATAAAAAGAGCACTGTTTCCCATATTTTATCACCCCGCACGGCATCCCGACTTTAATTAAACACTGCTAATCCATTATTGACCATAAACAGGCCAAGCTCAACCACAGAAGCTGCTCAGGAGTGTGACCAACGCCTTTGGAGCTGCCTGTTCCATCCACCCGACACTCTGTACCCGGCGAAAACCACATCCATAAGCAGACTTGTCGTATAGTAATTGACATTGGCTCCGTGCCTTCCGAAACTTGGGCAATGAGCACACAAGCGCTGTTAAAACAGCTTTACGATACCCCCGAAGAGAACATCATTGAACAGATTCACGCACTGAAGGAGGAGCTTGGCGATCAGTTGTTGATCCTCGGTCATCACTACCAGCGTGAAGAGGTGATCGGATTTGCAGATATTACCGGAGACTCACTGAAGCTGGCCCAGGAGGCATCAGAGACAAAGGCTCCCTATATTATCTTCTGCGGTGTCCACTTCATGGCTGAAACTGCTGACATTCTCACCGGTGATGACCAGGTCGTAATTCTCCCGGATCCTGCTGCCGGGTGCTCCATGGCAGATATGGCCGATATCGAACAGGTCTCCCGCTGCTGGCAGGAGCTCTCCGAAGTGCTTTCGCCGGAATCATCTGTTACGCCTGTTACCTACATTAACTCAACCGCAGCTCTGAAAGCCTTCTGTGGCGAGCATGGTGGTATTGTATGCACCTCTTCCAACGCACAGAAGGTGCTGGAATGGTCCTGGGGTAACCGCGAAAAAGTTCTCTTCTTTCCGGATCAGCACTTGGGAGAAAACACCGCCCTTGCCATGGGAGTGCCTGAACATGAGATGATCATCTGGGATCCTTTTCGGCATATGGGTGGCAACACACCGGAGGCGATTCAAAAGGCCAAACTGATCCTCTGGAAGGGGTTCTGCTCAGTACATCTGCTTTTTAAGGCCGAACATGCGGCCACCATGCGAAAAAATCACCCTGGTATTCAAATACTTGCCCATCCGGAGTGTTCACGTGAAGTGTGTGAGGCGGCTGATTTTGTCGGTTCGACTGAATCAATCATTCAGCATGTCACCCGGGCAGATACAGGCAGCAAGTTTGCGATCGCAACTGAGCTGAATCTGGTCAACCGGCTGCGCATCCGGTTCCCGGAGAAGCCAATATGGTTTCTCTCACCGATGGTCTGCATGTGTTCTACAATGTTTCGAACCGACCCCCAGCATCTATGTGCTTCACTGACCGCAATCCGGGATCAGAGCCAGCTCAACCGGGTCTCTGTGCCGGCCGATCAGCGTCGCTGGGCCAAACTCTCTCTTGAACGGATGCTGAACCTTGCCTAAATATCATTTCCAACTACCCCAAATCCTCTCACTTCTGATTGCACTTACACTATCCGGGACCGCCGCTGCCACAGAGACAATCCAAAGCCTTCAGCAAAAGGTGGACACATTTCGCGCCAGCAGTGATCATCAATTTGCACCCTCCACTGCATCGAAAGCAAGCGCCTATCTCGGCGCTGCCATGCTTGCAGATGAGGAGGGTGAAGCTGAAAAAGTCAGTGAAGGCCTTTCCAGGGCTCTGGCTCTCCTGAATGAAGCCCGTGCGAATGCTGAACGATTCCGGAACCAGTATTCCGATCTTCTGCTCTATAAAAAAGCGGCCCAACAGGCTGTCTCACAAATCAAAACTGATGGGCCCATGCAGGAGCCCAATCCCACGCACCTGCTTCGTGATGCAGATGCATCGCTTGCAGGTGCCATTGCATTCTTTGAAGCTGGCGACCTGAACAACGCTCAACAGAGCGTAGATGAAGCAAGCCAAAAATATATCGAGGTCATTAATGCAGCGCTGCCGGCACTGATCAATAAAACCGGGACCATCATCAGCAGGGCTGCTGCGGCCAGAGCAAAAAAATCCGCTCCACAAAGCTATAAAGCTGCCAAGCTGGAGCTGTCAAAGATGGAGCAGTATGTCGACGGCTTAAGTCAGACTGTACCAACTCAGCCAGGATACGCCCTGACTCTGGCCAGGCG
>WSZY01000231.1 GCA_013139875.1 Mariprofundaceae bacterium
TCCCGATTGTCATCTGCTGCCCTGTTCGCTTTATGCTTCACAGCTTTCGGTTGTTCAGCCTGCTTATGCTCCGGTTCAGCAGCTCTGTTGGACTTTTGGTGGTCATGGCTGGTCACAGGTTGTCTGGTCACATGCTTCTTCTCAGGCCGGGGATGTCGTGCCCACCGCTCAGACCTGTAACGCTCACGCCCCTCTTCATACCCCTCCCAGAAATGCCGGTGATTGCGGCCCGAGCAGACACCCGAATAGATCTGATTGCTCTGGCCGATATAGAGCCCCGACTCATAGGTGCAGTAGTGGCTGTTCCCCTGTAGCCAACCCTCACGATAGTCTCTCCTGTCACCGACAATTCCATAACCGCGGCAGCCAGAGGCAATCTCACTGCCTCTGCGTGGATAGCCGGCCTCGCCATCACGGTAGCCGGTTTCAAACCAGTCATTATCCATGCACGCCTCAAGGCCGATAAGATGGGTATAACTGCGATCTTCCAGATGCTGCAGTCGCTCCGCTTCACTCAACAGATCATGTTCTCTTTGGGGATCCTTCTCGACAGCCAGTCTGCTCTCCACTCGACTCAACTTCTGGCTGTTGCCTCTGTATTCGACGCGGGCTCTGCGCACATCACGACCCAGCCTGTAGTAGTCATGAAAGGCGGGCTCCAGATCGGCCGGGCATACGCCACGATATTTTCGACCAGCCAGCCCCTGCCTCAATCCGTTATCTGCTGTGCAGTAGCTGCGAACACCCCGCTCCCAGCCATGGCGGAAACTCTCTTCAACGTCCGGCGGGCAGATATTGCGATAGGGCTGTCCGGCACTGCCGGCCCTGTAACCCCGGTCTGAAGTGCAGTAGTTGCGAATGCCCTGGTCCCAGCCGGTACGGTAGGCGGCCTCATCGGGGAAAATCTCATACTTGCCACACGCCTGACGATGCTTGCTCAGATTGCTGTAGTGAGTCCCTCGCGTACCATCCTTAAAACCCACTGTGCGCCAGTCGGCACTCAGACACTCCTTCTTCGACATCGATGCACATCCGGAAATAAGTCCCACTATTAACAGGGTGGAGAGTAGATAGAGTGATCGTTTCATGGTCGGCCTCCGCAGGGGTTGAAGGGGGAGACTGCACCGGGTGAAAAAAAGCGGCAAGGTGTAGCCATTCTCATCCGATGGGACTCTTTACCCTCTTCCGGCATAAACAGAGGAACAGGCAGACGGTTGAAGAGTGCTACCCTAAATGATGCTGACCCCCTACGCTGGGCACTCTTATGACCAATAACGATATCCTGCGCCGAATCCGCTACGCCTTTGACTTTGGCGATTCAAAGATGATTGCGCTGTTTGCTGCGGCTGACCTTCAGGTGACGCGGGAGCAGATCAGCGCCTGGTTAAAGAGGGATGATGATCCTGCGCTGCGGGAGTGTGACGCCTCTGAGCTGGCAACATTCCTCAATGGCCTGATTAACGACAGGCGCGGCAGAAGAGAGGGGTCACAACCCGAACCTGAGCGGCGCCTGAATAACAACATCATTTTCAGGAAACTGAGAATTGCACTCAACCTGAAAGATGATGATCTGCTGGAGATCATCGCTCTGGCCGGGCGGCGCCTGGGCAAACCCGAACTGAGTGCCTTCTTCCGCAAACCTGATCATAAACATTACCGCATCTGTAAAGATCAGGTTCTGCGAAACTTTCTCACTGGTCTGGCACTCAAAAACCGTGAGGAGAAAAAGCCCGGCTCTCCACCTGAGTCCTCATCAGAACCCGCCTTCAAGTGGTAATAACTTTCTATTTTGACTGCTAAGCCGCTGCACTGCGCGGTTATTCAGGCAGAGTAGCCACTGACATGAGTACCCTTCGATTTAATAAACCTTTTCAGGTTTTGACCCAGTTCACGGATGCCACAGGCCGCCGGACACTGGCTGACTTTATCTCCGTTACCGATGTCTACCCTGCCGGTCGGCTTGATCGTGATAGTGAAGGGCTTCTGCTGTTAACAACGGATGGCCGGCTCCAAAACCGCATCTCTCATCCTGAGCACAAACTCAAAAAGATCTATTGGGCTCAGGTTGATGGTAACGTCACAGAAGATGCCATCACGAGACTCCGTCGCGGGGTTGAGCTAAAAGATGGGATCACCGGACCGGCAGAGGCAAAGATCATCCCGGAGCCAGCATCCCTCTGGCCACGAAACCCGCCCATCCGCGTCCGGGCAGAGATTCCCACCTCATGGATTGAGCTGACTATCAGCGAAGGTCGTAACCGTCAGGTAAGGCGGATGACCGCTGCCGTTGGCTTTCCAACCCTCAGGCTTATCCGTTACGCCATCGGCCCGATCACTCTGGACGGATTGAACCCCGGGGAATATGACCAGATCGATGAACAGCAACTCTGGAACCTTTTTCCAAAACAGCGCAGTTCACATCAAACCGGCAAAAAGCCGTCTCGCGGATAATCCGGAAAATTAAATTATAAACAATCTCTGTTTTCTCTTCTCTCACTCACGCTCTACAGGTTTTTCAGACCTGCACCAAACACTTCCGGTAGCGGCTCTCTGTCAAGAGCGCCGACACTGGATTTCAATTGTAACTCAGCAAAGATGAGCTGTGCCTGTGCTTCTGCCAGATTCTTCTCCGCTTCAAAGCGACGCTCATCGGCATCGAGCACTTCAGTCATGGTGCGCAGACCCACCTCATGCCCCATACGTGCCGCATCTGCTGCCTCTTTGACCGAAACAATTGCCTTTTGCATTGCACGTAACTGCAATATGGAAGCTGAATAACCCAGAAATGCCTGCCGGGCGGTAAGCCGTGCCAGACGAATATCATCCTGTAGTGCAAATGCTGTCTGTAGCGCCGCCTTTTTACTTTTTTTCAGTTGCGCCCGGTCGCCACCACCTGAGAACAGGGGCAGCGTTACCTGCAGACCCACCGCCTGATCCTGTTTTCGCAGGCCGGTTCCCGTCAATTGAGTTGCCGTAGCACGATTGCCTTCCAGTGATGCAAATGCCTCCACCTTCGGCATGCTGCTTCCCCATGCCCTTGTCTCCTCCTCTTCAGCGGTACGGAACTGCAGGCGGGCAAGACGCACGGAAAGCGCCTCTTCTGCTGCACGTAGCTCCCAGGCTTTGGACTGCTCCGGTGCAGATACCGACACCCCATTGGCAATAGCTGGTGACGATACCTTTGCCGCCATATCACCTGTCAACGAAGCGAGGTGCTCTCTTGCCTGATCAAGACTGTTTTCAGCTACCAGCCGCTCGGCACGTGCCAGATCGTGGCGGGAGTCGGCATCCAGCCGTTCATTGAATGCCGAAACCCCAGCCTCAAACACGGCCTCCGCCTGCAGGGCAAGCCTCTCAGCTGCCTCCTCTTTGGCTCTGGCAGCACGCAGTGCTGATTGTGCCGTCACCGCTTCC
>WSZY01000043.1 GCA_013139875.1 Mariprofundaceae bacterium
GTGGAAACTTCCACATTTGTACCGGTTGAAGACTCAGCAGCAATGTGAGCTGCAACTTCCAGAAAACCATAGCCTTCTGCCGGTTTCAGTTTATATGCAACAAGCAGATGCTTGCCGCCAGCGATCAGATCTTCTTCTTTAAGACTAAGATCGGAATAACGATTCGATTGATCCATTAGTGAATCCCTCCAGTTATATTTTTTACTCATTCGAGCTTTGCTTATTTCAGCATTTTGTTCACCCGAACAAGCCCGGGTAACGTTCCAACAGGGCGAGAGACTACAAAGCGGATGCATAATTACAAATCAGCAGTTATGATGTCATCCATAAATTTTACTTATGAAGGACGGTTGTTATGCATCTGACTCTGAAGCAACTCAAAGTGTTCGAAGCCGTAGCAGAGTACAGGAGTTATACCGAAGCTGCAAAGAAAATGCATATGACCCAACCGGCAGTCTCCATGCAGGTCAAACAACTGGAGCTGCAGGCAGGACTGACCCTCTTTGATCGGCTTGGAAAGAAGGTTTCCATCACCCATGCCGGCGAAGAGCTTCTCCACTACAGCAAAAACATTCATCAGCAACTGGAAGAGGCAGAGCAGGTTCTTGAAGAGCTGAAAGGACTCAAACGTGGAAAACTGCACCTGACCATGGCCTCTACCGCCAACTACTTCGCTCCGATACTGCTGGCGGCATTTCACCACAAGTACCCCGATGTAAAAATGACTCTGGATGTGACCAACCGCGCAGGGCTCATCAGTGCCGTTGAGAATAACACCACGGATATGGTGATCATGGGCCGTCCACCCCGGGACAATAATCTGGTTGGCATTCCATTTATGGACAACCCGCTGGTGGCAATCGCAGCCCCTTCTCACCCGCTGGCTAAAAAGAAAAAAATTACACTTGCAGAGCTACAGGGTGAAACGTTTATTGTTCGTGAAAAAAGTTCCGGCACACGTATCGCTGTTGACCGGTTTTTCTCAGAACACCGTCTGGAGCTTCCTGCCGGCATGGAAATGAATCGCTCTGAAGCCATTAAACAGGCTGTGATGGCCGAGCTTGGTCTTGGTATCGTCTCACTGCACACACTGGATATGGAGCTCTCTCTGAAACGGCTCGTGGTACTTAATGTCGAAGACTTTCCAATCATGCGCCAATGGCACATCGTGCATCGTAAAGGTAAACGCTTTGCCGCCATCCCTGATGCATTTAAAAACTTTGTACTGGATCAGGCCAAAGAGCTGATCAAACTTCCCGGCTGATTTTGTTAGACATGGCCTGAGTCAAAAGCCATACATCCGTGTGTGGCGGAGGCACCATCCTCCCGCCATGGATGTAACTCCCGGACCCCACAGGATGTGGAGCGGCTGAACATCGTGAAGCCGTAAGTGAAACAAGACCGCGCTCTTGCGTAACGTGTGAGGCGGAGGGCAGGAGCCTGAAGCCGTATCAATTAATTTAACCCCTTTTTATATCTCCTGCGTTTATAGAGACAGGCAATGCCTAATCAAATGAACAACAGGAGATACAGATGAATTCAAAACAATACGTTGTAATCGCAACCCTATTGGGCTGCACATTAATCACTGCATGTACGACAGAGTATAAAGATGACCTTGTCATCGAACATGAAAACAGAATGGAAGAGCAGCTTTCGCAGGTAAAAGACGATAAGAGGCAGATACAACCGGGTTCAGAAGGTAAAAATTACCCGGCAGTTGAAAGAGATGTGGCTGGTCAAATCAGACATGGATCCACTGATAAAAAAGAGATGGTTGCAAAGATGAAGTCCTATGCCGGCATGCCTGTGCCGGCCTCCGTCATGCGCCAGACCATGGTGCGCTGGCCGTCGGAACAAACTGATCGCGAAAACTACGCCCATTTCACCAACAACCCGGTCAAACTTGCCAGCGAACACCCCGTCTCCACCTTCAGTATCGATGTCGATAGTGGTGCATATGCCAATGTCCGTCGCATACTCAATGAGGGCAGGCTTCCACCACAGGATGCCGTGCGGGTTGAAGAGATGATCAACTACTTCTCTTATGACTACAAAACACCCAAAGGCCGAAAACAACCGTTTCGTGTTACAGCAGAGATGGCACCCTCACCATGGAACAACCAGAACCACCTTCTGCACATCGGCATTAAAGGTTATGAGATGGATAAAAAGGCTCTTCCTGCTTCAAACCTGGTATTCCTGATTGATGTATCCGGTTCCATGCGCAGTGCAAACAAGATCGGACTGCTTAAGTCGTCACTGAAAATGCTGAGCCGCCAGCTCTCTGCCAGAGACAGAATATCTATCGTGGTCTATGCAGGTGCATCCGGTGTGGTACTGGAGCCTACTGCAGGTAACCAGCACGGGAAAATCAGCGCGGCCCTGAACCAGTTGCAGGCCGGAGGTTCCACCAACGGTGGCGCAGGCATTCGCTTAGCTTATGCCATGGCCGAACAGGCATTCATTAAAGGCGGTATTAACCGTGTCATCCTGGCAACTGACGGCGATTTCAATGTAGGCACAGTGAATTTCGAAGCATTGACTGACCTGGTAGCGGCCAAGCGAAAATCCGGTATCGCCCTGACCACGCTCGGATTCGGCAGAGGGAACTACAACGATCACCTGATGGAGCAGCTCGCCGATAAGGGCAATGGTAACTACGCCTATATCGACACCATTAACGAGGCACGCAAAGTGCTGGTTGATGAGATCGGCTCAACACTGATGACCATCGCCAAGGATGTGAAAATCCAGATTGAGTTTAATCCATCTGTGGTGAAGGAGTACCGCCTGATCGGCTATGAAAACCGCATACTTAAACGTGAGGATTTCAATAACGATAAAATTGATGCGGGTGAAATCGGTGCGGGGCACACTGTTACAGCACTCTATGAAGTAACACTGCATGGCAAACACGGCCTTATCGACCCACTGCGTTACTCATCAGAGAAGGTCAGTAGCAAAAAACGTGGCGGCAGGGAGATCGCATTCCTGCGTCTACGTTATAAACAGCCTGACGCGGACAGAAGCAAACTCATTGAATACCCTCTGCACAAACGCATGATTAAATCATCACTGGCAAAGACAACAGATCGTTTCCGTTTCTCAGCTTCAGTGGCCGCTTTTGGTGACCTGCTTCGGGGTGGGGAATATTCAGGTGAATTCACTTATAACGATCTGCTGAACCTTGCCGGGAAGGCACGCGGAAGTGACCGGAGTGGATACAAAGGTGAATTTATCAACCTGGTGAGAAGCGCACAGGCGCTTGATACACACCATGTTAACAACACTCATCCTATCCATCCTGGTGGTCATGGACTGGTAATCGAATAAGA
>WSZY01000086.1 GCA_013139875.1 Mariprofundaceae bacterium
CCCAATCACGGTCGTCCCCTTCATAACCATCACGTTCGGCAATGGTAGCCACGCGCCCGGCGAGCTCTTCATCACTGCTCATGGCATGAATCAACGGCAGTGTAATCTTACCCTCTTCCAGATCATGCCCTACCGGTTTCCCGGCGGTGACTTCGTCTGAAAGGTAATCCAGTGCATCATCCATCAACTGGAAGGCCACACCCAGGCACA
This sequence comes from Mariprofundaceae bacterium, assembly GCA_013139875.1. Lineage (GTDB taxonomy): Bacteria > Pseudomonadota > Zetaproteobacteria > Mariprofundales > Mariprofundaceae > WSZY01. Next base: position 211 of record WSZY01000086.1, read on the forward strand.
TGCCGTACTCAGCCATCTTTGAAACCACTTCAGCAGGCTGACCGCTGACATGAGCTCCAACCTCGGTGGCTGCTGAGAAAAGAACAGCCGTCTTTCGCTCAATCACTTCCAGACACTCTGCTTCGGTCATCTGCAGATGAAAGGTGCGTGATAACTGAAGCACCTCGCCTTCCGCCAGTGCATTGGTGACATCGGACATCAGCCGGAGCATTTTCATATCACCATCACTCACCATCATCTGGAACGCGCGGGAGAAGAGATAGTCGCCCACCAGCACACTTGCCTGATTTCCCCATACACCATTGGCAGAGGGGGCGCCACGACGCTGATCTGCTGAATCAACCACATCGTCATGCAACAGCGATGCGGTATGAATAAACTCGACCACTACTGACATTGGAATATGGCGATCGCCCTGATAGTCAAAATAACGTGCGGCCAGCAGGCAGAGCAGCGGACGCAGACGTTTACCTCCACTGTTGACGATATAGTGACCAATAGCCGGAATCATCATGATATCCGACTGCAGGTTTTCATGAATACAGCCGTTTACACGACCCATCTCGGATTCACAGAGGCTGACAGCCTGCTTTAATGGATTTTTGTCACTGTTTTGCACGGTGACTGCATCGTAAACCGCAGCACCTGCGCGTCAAGTTTCATTGTCTTTTAATAAATAGAGGCCTACATTGGCGTCCATGAAGCTGATGAAAAGAGATCGTAACCGCTGGAGCGTAGCATTCACGCTCGTTTTCGCCGTACAGATTCTTGTATCTTCTCTTTGTATTTCCACGACTGCACAGGCGATGGAAACGGCCTCCTCAGAGCACTGCCAGCAAAATATGGAACAGGTAAACATGCATCATGAGATGGGCTCCCAGCCCATGCATGAGATGTCAATGTCGACATGTTCCCACTGTGCATCCCCTGAAGACTTTACTCTTTTCGCCAGCAGCCTGGACGTCTCACCGGCTGACCTTCTGCTTGCTTTCGTTGTGGTGGAGACACCCGCCACTACCTCTGCAACCACTCTGTTGAACTTTATGGAGAGAGCCTATGCTCCACCGCGAAGTTCAACCACTCTTTACAACACAACTCAACGCATCCGTATTTGATCCAACCCTGCGACTGAACAACCGTTTCATCTGATTCGGTACGTTGCCATGCAACGAAATTTTCAAAGCAGGAGAAGAAGTTGAAGAACAACTCTATAATAACTATCGCCATATCTGTCTGGAGCCTTGCCATGCCATTCGCAGCGCAAGCCGAGCCTGTCACAACAAGGATCACACCGGACACCATCACAGAAAAAGAGGCCGTCGCCAAAGTGCTCGCCGGCAATCCGGGTATTGCAGGCATGCAATCGCAGGCGGATGCCATGAGTCACATCCCGTCACAGGCAGGTACCCTGCCTGATCCCGTGTTGAGCCTGAACGCACTGAACCTGCCAACAGACAGCTTCTCCACGACACAGGAGAATATGACACAGTTGCAGGTTGCTCTTTCCCAGGCTATCCCCTTTCCCGGCAAATTGGGCCTGCGTGAACAGGCCGCGCACTATGAATCAGATTCGGCCAGATTCGACAGCAATGAGACTCGCCTTACCACTGTATGGGAAGCACGCAGCATATGGTGGAATCTCTTCTATCTGGATCGTGCACTCGATGTGGTTCAACGCAATCAGATGCTGTTGCGCCAATTTGTGAAGATTGCCGAAACAAAATATAAAACCGGGCAGGGGCTGCAGTCCGATGTGCTGCTGGCACAGGTAGAACTCTCCAAGCTTCTTGATATTGAAATCAGACTGGAGGCATCACGACAGGGCCAGTCTGCACAGCTTAACGCCCTGATGAACAGGCCGGTGGAATCATCCATCAAACTTCCGAATCAGGTAAACGAACAGCTGCCTGTCATTCCGGATGCCGGAACGCTTCGCACAGAGGCTATGCATTCCCGCCCGCTGCTGGCATCACAGCGCAGCAGAACAGATGCTGCCGGTTCGCGTATCGCACTGGCTGAGAAAGATTACTACCCTGACTTCACGCTGGCTGGTGCCTATGGATCACGCAGTGGCGTCAACCCCGCCACCGGGCAATCCCGCACCGACCTTGCATCCATCAGGCTGAGCATAACCCTGCCGCTCTACGCCAGTGGCAAACAGTCCGCAGCGGTAGAGCAGCGTAAGGCCGAGGCTGCAAGAGAGCAGTTCCGGCTAACTGACCAGATGAGAGCAGTGGATGCAGAGATCAGCATTGCACTGGCCGATTACCGGGCCAGCCATAATCAGGCTGAACTCTTTAAAACAGGCATCATCCCCCAGGCCAGCCAGACAGTTTCATCCATGCTGGCCTCCTATCAGGTGAACAAGGTCGATTTTCTCAATCTGGTTCGTGCCCAGATCACCCTCTACAACTATGAAACACAATACTGGAAAGCATTGAGTTCCGGCTGGCAGGCATGGGCCCGGCTCGAAGCTGCAACCGGTAAGAGCTTAACCGGGGAGACTGACCATGAATAAAAACACTCTTATCACGGTAGCAGTAACGCTGATTGTCGGCACAGCAGCAGGCTACCTGCTCGGCTCCGGTGGAGGCAGATCCACTCAGGCAACACTCGAACAAGGTTCTCCGATGGCAAAAGAGCCTGTTTTCTATCGTAACCCGATGAATCCGGCGATCACATCGCCCGTGCCTGCTCAGGATGAGATGGGTATGGATTATATTCCGGTCTATGCCGATGATGATGGTGACACATCAGCACCGGCAGGCACGGTCAGAATTAATCCGACTGTCGTTCAGAATACTGGCATACGGACCACACAAGCCAAACTCGCCACCCTCTCCCGAACCATTCGCACCATAGGTCGTGTAACCTTTGATGAAAAGCGGGTAGCACGCCTGCATCCCAAATATGATGGCTGGATAGAGAGGCTGTTTATCGACAGGACCGGAGACAAGGTATCTAAAGATACCATGCTGATGGCCATCTACTCGCCGCAGCTTGTCGCCACGCAGGAAGAGTATCTTCTGGCTCTGAATAATATGGAAATATTGAAAAAGAGTCCGTTCCCGGATATTCGTGAAGGGGCAAAAAGTTTGCTGCGTTCTGCCCACGAACGCCTGCAATTGCTGGACGTACCCAGCCACCAGATCAAAAAACTTGAAGTCGAACGGAAGGTGATGAAGGAAGTTCACATCCACTCTCCCTTTGACGGGATCATTATGAACATCGGTGCGCGTGAAGGCAGCCGTATCACGCCTGAAACCGAGCTCTACATGATTGCCGACCTGTCACGCGTCTGGGTTATTGTCGATCTCTATGAAGATGATATGCCCTGGGTGCGTGAGGGTGACAGCGCTGAAATGAAGGTGGCCGGTATTCCCGGGCAGACTTTTACCGGCAAAGTCAGCTATATCTACCCCTACCTCGAAGCCAAAACACGCACCATAAAGATGCGTTTGGAATTTGATAATCCTGAACTTGCGTTGAAGCCCGACATGTTTGCCAATGTAACAGTGAAGGCAGGGCGGCAAATTAATGCCGTGGTTGTGCCATCCGAAGCAATTGTACGTACCGGCGGGCAGGAACAGGTGTTTGTGCAGCGTGGACCCGGAAAATACAGCCCGCGCAAAGTGGTGGTCGGCATTGATTCCGAGGGACAGGTACAGATTATCGAAGGGTTAAAGGCCGGTGAAACTGTTGTCACCTCCAGTCAGTTCCTGATTGATTCCGAGTCCAAACTCAGAGAAGCCACTGCCAAGATGCTGGAAGCGCAGGCACCGGTGGCAGATTCTCAAAACCATGACCCTTGGAAATCCCCGACGGGGGATGAAGGCATGCATATGGACGGCATGGACATGGGCGATATGGGTGAGGAGTCAGGCGTGAAAAGTCAGGGGGAAGCCCGTGATAAATAACATGTTTCACACTTCACTCCCTGCCGGCGGAGCCAGTCATGATTAAATCACTCATTGATATTTCGATAAAAAATCGATTTCTGGTTCTGATTGCAACGCTGCTGATCTCATTTGCAGGTTTTCAGGCCATGAAATCCATACCGCTGGATGCGATCCCCGACCTGTCTGATGTGCAGGTGATTGTCTTTACCGATTTTGCCGGCCAGGCACCACAGGTCATTGAAGATCAGGTCACCTATCCACTCACCACGGCCATGCTTTCTGTACCCAACACCAAAGTGGTGCGTGGCTACTCATTTTTTGGCTTCTCAATGGTCTATGTGATTTTTGAGGATGGTACGGATATGTATTGGGCACGCACACGCGTGCTTGAATATCTCAACTATGCTGCAGATCGCCTGCCTCCGGGAGTGTCACCCAAGCTTGGGCCGGATGCTACCGGTGTCGGCTGGATCTACGAATATGCTCTGGTGGATAAAACAGGACAGCATGATCTGGCCCAGCTGCGTACGCTGCAGGACTGGTATATGCGCTATCCGCTGCAGACTGTTCAGGGTGTAGCCGAGGTCGCCTCAATCGGCGGATTTGTAAAACAGTATCAGGTTGAAGTCGATCCGAACGCACTGGCTGCATTCAACATTCCCCTCTCCAAAGTTAAACACGCCATTACCCGTAGCAATAACGATGTTGGCGGCAGGCTGATTGAAATGGGCGAAACCGAATACATGGTACGAGGCCTGGGTTACATCAAAAGCCTGCATGATCTTGAGGTGATTCCTGTCGGCGTGGATGAGCAGGGAACCCCTATTTTTCTCAAACAGATTGCTAACATCCATCTGGGACCGGAATTGCGCCGTGGCCTTGTTGAACTCGATGGTGAAGGTGAAGTTGCCGCGGGTATCATCATCATGCGCTATGGCGAAAATGCGCTGGCAACGATCGAGCGTGTCCGGGAAAAGTTGGAAACACTCAAATCCGGACTGCCCGATGGTGTTGAGATTGTTACGGTTTATGACCGGGGCGACCTGATCGAACGCGCAGTGAATAACCTCACCGAAAAGCTGATCGAGGAGTCCATTGTCGTCGCCATCATCTGCCTGATTTTTCTGATGCATGTGCGCAGTGCGCTGGTTGCCATCATTAGTTTGCCCATCGGTATTTTGATGGCATTTTTTATCATGAACTGGCAGGGACTATCCGCCAACATCATGAGCCTGGGTGGCATCGCTATTGCCATCGGGGCGATGATTGATGGTGCCATCGTAATGATTGAAAATGCACACAAACATCTGGAAAAACTGGGTGATGAAGATAGCCATCTTAAATCCCGTTGGAATGCAATAAGTGCTGCTTCCAGAGAGGTGGGCCCGGCACTGTTTTTCTCCCTACTGATTATTACGGTCTCCTTCCTGCCCGTGTTCACACTGCAGGCACAGGAGGGACGACTGTTTGCACCGCTGGCATTTACCAAAACCTACGCGATGGCTGCTGCGGCTCTACTGGCAGTCACACTCGTTCCTGTACTGATGGGCCTGTTGATTCGCGGCAGGATCCCACGCGAGGAGCAGAACCCCCTCAATGTCTGGCTGAAGCGTCTGCACGCACCACTGCTTGGTTTGGCAATGCGCTGGCGCAGAGCCACCATGATTATTGCCCTATTGTTGCTTGCGATCACCATCTATCCGGTGATGAAAACCGGTTCGGAATTCATGCCACCTCTGGATGAAGGTGATCTGCTTTATATGCCCACCACCTATCCCGGCATCTCAATCACCAAAGCCAAAGAGCTGTTGCAACAGACAGATAAAATTCTGAGAACATTCCCGGAAGTCCAACATGTGTTTGGCAAGGTTGGTCGTGCAGAAACAGCGACCGATCCGGCACCTCTCTCCATGCTGGAAACAACCATCCGTTTGAAACCGAAAGACCGGTGGCCTGACCCTGGGAAAACAACCAAAGAGCTGATGCGTGAAATGGATGAAGCGATCAGGTTTCCGGGAGTGGCCAATGCATGGACATACCCGATCAAAACCCGTATCGATATGCTCTCAACCGGGATCAAAACACCGATCGGCATCAAAGTCTCCGGGCCTGATCTGAATGTGCTGGAAAAGGTGGCCGGTGATATTGAGCAGGCATTGAAAACACTGCCCGATACGTTGTCTGCCTTCGCCGACAGGGCAGCCGGTGGCTATTACCTTGATTTCGACATCAAGCGCGAAGACGCAGCACGCTATGGGCTGACGGTCGGTGATATTCAGGATGTCATCCAATCGGCCATTGGCGGCATGAATGTCAGTGAAACGGTGGAAGGCCTGGAGCGTTATCCGGTGAATGTGCGTTATCCGCGAGAGTTGCGCGATAATATGGAATCATTGAAGCGTGTATTGATCCCGACACCAACAGGTGCGCAGATTCCGTTGTCGCTGGTGGCAGAGCTGAAACTGCGCCGTGGGCCGCCATCGATCAAAACGGAAAATGCCACCCCCAATGCCTGGGTTTATGTGGATATTAAAACCTCGGACATCGGCGGATATGTCGCAAAAGCCAAGAGGCAGGTGGAGGAAAAGGTTGCGATTCCTGTCGGATATTCACTGGTCTGGTCCGGACAGTTTGAATACATGGAGCGTGCAGAAGCGCGCCTGAAAGTGGTTGTCCCGCTGACCCTGCTGACCATCTTCCTGCTGCTCTATTTCAACTTCCGCAACTTTATCGCACCCGTTGTGGTGATGCTGTCGATCCCATTTGCCCTGATCGGCGGCTTCTGGCTGGTCTGGCTCCTCGGCTACAACATGTCTGTCGCTGTGGCAGTCGGGTTTATCGCACTGGCCGGAGTGTCGGCCGAGATTGGCGTGCTGGTGCTGACATTCATTGATCAGGCCATCGCCAAACTACAGACTGAGAAACGCAGGCAACTGAGTGACAGCGAAATCATACAGGCCGTCTCGTCCGGTGCCATCCAGCGCGTACGCCCCATCGCCATGACAGCCACCGCTATTATTGCAGGCCTGCTCCCCATCATGTGGGGCAGTGGTACAGGCTCGGATGTTATGCAGCGCATTGCTGCCCCGATGATTGGCGGCATGTTCACAGCCACCATCCTAAGTCTGCTGGTATTACCCGTTATTTACACTCTGATTTTGCAATGGCAGAGAAAAAGAGCGAATATTGCCAGCCAGGGAGAGCTCAATGACAGCACACTTATCAACTCATAAGTTAAACACGGTTAAAACACTCGTTGCCATGGTGGCAATCGGATTGCTCTTTGGCTGTTCAGGTGAGACGACTGCCAATGCAACCGGGCCTGTGGTCTATAAATCAGCAACCTGCCCCTGCTGCGATGACTGGATAACACATATGCGGAAAGAGGGTTTCAAGATGCGTACCGAGGTACGCAAGGATATGGACAGCATCAAAGCCTCCAATGGCGTCACACCCAAACTGGCTTCCTGCCATACTGCCCTGATTGATGGCTATGTAATCGAAGGGCATGTGCCTGCTGCGGATGTAAAACGTCTGCTCAAGGAGAAGCCTGCTGACATTGTCGGGCTGACTGCTCCCGGCATGCCGATGAAATCACCCGGCATGCAGGCTGAAGGGCTTCCTCCGAAAGGCTACAATGTGATTGCATTCAAGAAGGATGGCTCTACCGAGGTCTACACCCGCTATTAAGCCAGTGTGTGAAGGACCGCTTTTGGTAGCTGAAAGTGGTCACTTGCTGGCCAGAACAGATGTGATCCACTTGCCGATCCTGATGATCTCTTCATGACAGACGGAGTGCTCCATCGGGTAGCTGTGCCACTCCACCGAGTAGCCGAACGATTCCAGTTTGCGATGAGAGTTATCCCCCAGCGTATAGGGAACAACCGGATCTTCCACGCCGTGCGCCATGAAGATGGACGAACTCTTTGATTCCAGGCAGAGCTCCTGCTCAACTGTTTCAGCCAGCGGGAGGTAGCAGGAGAGCGCCATAATTCCGGCCAGAGGCTCGCCCTGACGAAGCCCCACATGCAGTGCCATGGCTCCCCCCTGCGAGAATCCGGCCAGAATGATCCGGTTTGAGGCGATGCCATGCATCTCCTCCCTGTCAATCAACAGCTGTATCTGTCTGGCTGATTCACGAATGCCCGCTTCATCCTGCTGATAACCGATGTCTGTATGCTTCATATCATACCATGCCGGCATGATGTAACCGCTATTGATGGAGACCGGTATGGATGGTGCGTGCGGAAAGACAAAGCGCAGATGCAGATCGTTAGGCAGACCAAGCTCCGGCACAATCGCCTCAAAATCATGCCCGTCCGCACCGAGGCCATGCAACCAGATAATGGTGGCAGTCGGATTCTCTCCGGTAGCCAGTTCAATGGCAGGAAGCGTTCGGGTTTTCATCGCACAAGCATGCCACGAAGTCTATGCAATCCCAAACAGGCGTGTTTTTTTGCTTTGTTGAAGAAGCTGCATATCATCACATGCAGAAATGAGAGAAAAACAGCATATCCACATTCTTGGCATCTGCGGAACGGCCATGGCAGCCATTGCCAGCCTGGCAAAAGAGACGGGCTTTGATGTGACCGGATCCGACTCCGGCATCTATCCACCTATGTCTGACTATCTTGAATCACTCGATATTCCCGTTCAGCCATTCAGTGAAAAAAATCTCACCCCTGCGCCGGATATCGTTGTCATCGGCAATGCCATGAGCCGGGGCAATATTGAAGTGGAAGCCACACTGGATCGTGGGCTTACCTACCTCTCCGGGCCTGAGTTTATCGGTAAACAGATTCTTCCTAACAGGCACGCCATTGTTGCAGCCGGCACCCACGGAAAGACCACCACATCCAGTATCATGGCCCATCTTCTTGAAGAGGCGGGGTGCAGTCCGGGTTTTATGATCGGTGGCATCCCGGAAAATTTCGGTGGTGGTGCAAGAGCAGGTGCCGGTGAATATTTTGTACTGGAGGGTGATGAGTATGACACCGCCTTCTTCGATAAACGATCCAAGTTTCTACACTACCGGGCCCGCACCCTGATTCTGAACAATCTTGAGTATGATCATGCCGATATCTTCCCCGATCTGGAAGCGATCAAGACCCAGTTTCATCACCTGATTCGCACTATCCCGAAGTCAGGCAATATCATCATTAACGCCGATGACCTGAACCTGACTGACGTGTTGTCACGGGGTAGCTGGACACCACTCACCACCTTCGCCCGGCTGGGTCATAAGAGCGCCCAGTGGCAGTGGGAATCCATCGCACCTGATGGCAGTCACTTCCGTCTCTATCAACATGGGAAGTGTGTCATTGAAGCCAGCTGGCAGATGATCGGTGTCCACAACGTAGCCAATGCCTGCGGTGTCGCTGCCGCTGCAACCACGCTCGGCATTGATATGAGCATTATCAAAGATGCCTTTGAATCCTTCTCCGGCATCCGTCGTCGTATGACACTGGTCGGAGAGGCCAATGGCATCAGAATATTCGATGATTTTGCTCACCACCCAACGGCTATTACAGGCATGGTCTCAGCTGCTAAACACGCCATGAAAACAGATGGGCAGCTATGGGTCGTTGTTGAGCCACGCAGCAATACCATGCGCTCAAAAATTCATCAGGATCGTCTGCCTCACTGCTTTGATGATGCGGATCGGGTAATTTTTGCTTCCGTCTCAGAGCGTAATCTTCAACCCCATGAGCTGCTTGATACAGATATGGTCTGCAGTCTGATCGGCAACCACGCAGTGGTTCTCCCCGATGTATCGAGTATCATCGAATATATTGCATCCAACTCCGGGCCCGGTGATGATCTGTTGATCCTGAGCAATGGCGCTTTTGATGGCATCCACCAAAAGCTGTTACAACGACTTCTGAAAAATCTTTAACTGCCGTAACGTGCCTTAAGACGCTCGTCTTCAAGCCATGCGTCCAGCTTATCTCTGCAGCCATGCACATTAGCCTGTTGCATTGCAAACCACTTCAGGCCTTTGTTCTGCAGTGCCATAACGGCAACATCATGCAAATCCTGTCGCCCTCCGATGATACATTTGCTGGTGATAAAATCTTTTTCTGAAGCGATACGAATGCCGATCTCCTCAATCGCATCATCTGTATTCACGCCAACCGAACCTGCCGGAACAATTTGATAACTGATCCCATCACAATCACCATTAATCACCCATGTTGATTTTTTTTCACTGTCGTTCGAATTCAGCGTTGCATGGATGCCTTCCTCGCTTAGTAGCTGCATCATCTTCTTTACCGGCAGATCAACTGTAAACTCGACCACTTTCTCATACTGCTCAATTCCATGTAAATTTGCGCATACTCCACCGAGAATGACACCATGGGAATTGAGGATGGATGACAATTTTCGAACCACGGACGATATCGAACTGCGTGCCCCCCTCTCCGAGACTGACAAATCGAGGGCGGCTGCATACATATCATCCAGCCTGATCAACCGCCGATAGTAGGGGTTGGACGAGACCACCTTCAGGGCATCGCGGTTGTTGATCTTCACCCTTTCGAGCTCCACCAATCCCTTTTCAACAAACTTCTGCACATTGTCATACACCCGTCTGTATGGCCGCCTGGCATCTTTCGCTAACTGATAAATTACTACCGGCTCCCGCCGCTCTACCAATTCCAACAGTTCTCTCTGCTTATTTGTTAGCCCTTGTTTTGTCATATATGACATATTGATATGTTAAAATCATTTCGTCAAGCCTTCAGATAATTTCAGAACAACCTGCCAATATATTCCACAGTCCGTTTGAGGGGATTTATAACGCCTCTTAAATGACAAACAGATCTATCAGTCAATATTTCCACTACCTCACTTCCAGCTTCACCGCTATGCTTCCGAGCTATGCGCTATTCACGATTTCTTGCCCCTACTCTCCGTGATGACCCGGCTGATGCCGAAGTCATTTCACACAGGCTTTTACTAAGAGCCGGCTACATCCGCCGTGTAACTTCAGGTGTTTACAATTTTCTGCCGATGGGGCTGCGTGTCCTACGCAAGATTGAGCAGGTCGTACGTGAAGAGATGAACCGCGCCGGTGCCCAGGAGCTGTTGATGCCAATGGTGCAGCCCAGTGAGCTGTGGGAGAAATCCAACCGCTGGGAGAAGTATGGCCCGGAACTGCTTCGCATCACAGATCGTCATGGCCATGTCTCATGCCTTGGTCCAACCCATGAAGAGGTAATCTGCGATCTGGTTTCCCGTGAGCTTCGATCCTACAAACAGCTCCCCATGAACCTCTACCAGATTCAGTCCAAGTTCCGTGATGAAATTCGTCCACGCTTCGGCCTGATGCGCGGGCGTGAATTCGTGATGAAAGATGCCTACTCCTTCCATGCCGATGAGGCATCTCTGGAAGCTGAATACCAGAATATGTTTGAAACCTACAAGCGGATATTTACCCGGCTGGGCCTGAAGTTCCGCCCGGTGGAAGCCGATCCCGGCTCCATCGGCGGTAGTGCCAGCCATGAGTTCCACGTGCTGGCTGATTCCGGTGAAGACCTGATTGCTCACTGTTCGGCATGTGAATACGCCGCCAATGTCGAAATGGCGGAATCAACCCGCAACATTCCGACAGGCGAAGCAGGCGACATGACAGATGTTGATACACCCAATGCCACCTCGGCGGAAGATGTGGCCGCATACCTCAACGCTGATATTGCACAGCTGGTGAAAACACTGCTCTACCACGTCACTGGCGGCCCGAATGACGGTAACGTCGTCGCTGCCTGTATTCGTGGCGATGACCAACTGCAGGAGACCAAGCTGATACGTGCCCTGAATGCCACGGGTGTGGAGATGGCCTCCAATGAAGAGATTAAAGCAGTCGGCGGCATTACAGGTTTCGTTGGCCCGGTTGGCTTAAGTTGTAAACGTCTGTTTGATGAGAC
>WSZY01000102.1 GCA_013139875.1 Mariprofundaceae bacterium
TGACACATCATTTAATCGTAAAATGGCAGCCATTGGTCTGGATAGGCTCTATCTGCATGCCGAGTCGATCTGTTTCACTCTGCCTGATGTGCACTCATACGATATTCAGGCACCCCTGGATTCGAGTCTTGAAACACCATTAACTAAGCTGGATAAACTGTGAGTAAAAAAAAGGCTCTGGCCTCTTTATTTTTTCTATTCAGAACCTCTTTTAGTTCGAGCCCTGCTTGGAGAAACTATGGAGACTTGAATCTATAAATTGAATGCCCGCTTTTGGCCGAAAACAATCATTCATATTTCCTGTTTGCAGACAAGAAACGCTACACAAGCCAGAGTTAGCGGGTCATGTCCCAATCCATCTCAAAAGAAGCGATACGTGAACTGGCCCTGAAGCAGGGGTTTGATCTCTGTGCTTTCACAAAACCTGTTCTCTCACCACAGCATAAGGCTCAGCTCGATGTCTGGGTTAGCAATGGAATGCATGGTGAGATGGGGTACATGGCCGAAGAAGTGCGCGTGGAGCGGCGTAAAGAGCCTGAGAGCATGCTGGAAGGTATCCGGACGGTTATAGCCTTAGGTATGAAGCATGTTCCACCGCCTTATTCACTGGAAGAGAGTGAAGATGCCAGGGAGTCAGGTGCGATTGCCGCTTATGCGCATGGTGATGATTACCACGATGTGATGAAAAAGCGGCTGAAGGCCTTTGCGCGTGATCTGGACACTCTTTTAGGGCCGCACGATCAGCGGGTCTATGTCGATACTGCGCCGGTACTGGAACATGCACTGGCGGAGCGGGCAGGGCTTGGCTGGCAGGGGAAGCATACCCTGACCATCAATCGTGATCATGGTTCATACCTGATGCTGGGTGAACTCTTCACCACAGCGGAGATTGAGCCTGACGAGCCTGCCGAATATCACTGTGGAACCTGCACAGCCTGCATTGACATCTGCCCGACCAAAGCGATTGTGGCGCCGTTTGTGGTTGATGCGAGACTTTGCATCTCTTATCTAACTATTGAATACAGAGGGTTTATTCCGCTTGAGTTGCGTCCGCTGATGGGTAATCGAATCTATGGCTGCGATGATTGCCAGATCATCTGCCCCTGGAACAGGAAAGCGGAAGTGGTTGAGCTTGACCATCTCAAACCCAGAGATGAAAACATCCTGCCGGAACTCTCGGAACTGTTTGAACTGGACGATGAAGGGTTTCGTGAACGCTTCCGTAAGTCACCGATTAAAAGGCCGGGCAGGGCAGGGCTGCTCAGAAATGTTGCCATTGCCATGGGCAATTCAGGCAATGGCAAATATATCCCGCTGTTGACCAAAGCACTGGGCGACCCGGAACCGCTGGTTCGGGGACACGCTGCATGGGCACTGGCCCGCCTCTGTCCAGATGGACAAAAAGGGGAAATCACAGAGAGATTATCGTATCATTCGCAACACGAAAGTGACGGGGAAGCAGGCACGGAATTCCACCTGGCACTTAAAGAAATCGGAGAATCAGACTCATGAGCATACCCAAAGCCTTTATTTTTGATCTGGATGGAACCCTTGTCGATGCACTGCCGGATATTCAGGCCAATGCCAACCGCGCACTGAAACAGTGTGGCTACGACTTCCAGATGACGCTGGCAGAGACACAGCCGCATGTGGGCGGTGGTGCGCAGAAGCTGGCCTCCAACGTTCTGGACAAACCGATGGATGATCCGGCGACCATGAAGCTCTACCACGCCTTTGCTGATATTTATGAGAAACATCCTGCCGATTTTGGCAAACCCTTTCCCGGTGTCATGGATCTGCTCAACGCATTGAGAGAGAGGGGCATTCCAATGTCGGTGGTGACCGCAAAGCCTGCCAAGGCGCGTGTAAAGGTACTGGATGCAATGGGGCTGACCCCGTATCTGACCCTGGCACTTTCACCCGAAGACGGTTTTGCCAAGAAACCTGCACCGGACATGCTCATCGAGTGCTGCCGTGCGATGGATATTGACCCTGCAGATACCGTAATGGTCGGGGATACACGCTTTGATGTGGAGGCAGGCTTTGCTGCCCACTGTCACAGCGTCGCATTTGCCGAGCATGGATATCAGGATGTGCCGGAAGAGTATGCGGATCGTGTGGTAAGCCTGACCGATTTCAGAGATCTGTTGAAACTGCTGGATGAGTGAGACTCTCTGATGAGTCATTCGGGTATTAGCGGCATCTACGGCATCCTTCCCGCCGACCTTGAGACACAGGAGCTGCTTAAGCGCGCCGAAGCGGCACTCAAAGGTGGTGTGAAAACATTGCAGTTCCGCGACAAAAAACAGGGGTTCAAGGTAGCCTTAAAGCGTGGAAAGGCGCTGAAGGCGCTTACAGCGCGTTACGGTGCAAAACTGATTGTAAATGACTCCATTCAACTCGCCCATGAAATTGAAGCGGACGGTGTCCATCTGGGCAGGGGCGATATCGAAGATCTCACCCTTATTCGCCAGAACGCCGGAGAGGGACTGATTCTGGGTGTCACATGCCGGGCAGATGCAGCATTTGGCAACCACGCCATTGAGAGCGGGGCGGACACAACACTCGTCCTACAAAAGAGCGAAAAAGCATACTGAAATGGACAAAATCGCTTAGCTGGATAAGTTTAGAGATAATTTCGAAACAGAAGGGGCTGCAGACTGATAAAGAAGGTAATGTGGAGTTTAAAGCACTGTATATAGAAAACGGAAAAATAGAGAGTATTCATGAAAACTCTTATTTTGTAAAAGAAAACAATAAATGGTATTATAAATCTGGCATACATAAACAATGAATACTTTAGCAAACAAATACGGTTTAAACTCAAGAGTTAAACTAGAAGAATTAAGCGAAAATCA
>WSZY01000014.1 GCA_013139875.1 Mariprofundaceae bacterium
AAAGATTTTCAGCTTTTTGTCGGTATTGTCCGATCTGTGGCAATGGCAGTGGCCAATGCATATCTGATCAGGAAGATCGAGCACGATGCCCGTAGCAAGGCTCAGTTTGAACGGCTGCTTTCACCCAGCGTGGTAGAGCAGGTGATGAGCGGCAAGATCACCCTTGAGAAGGGCGGAAAACTGCGCGATGTCACGATTCTATTTGCAGACATTCGGGGTTTTACCTCGATGACCCGCCGTTTCAAGGCAACCCATGTGGTTGCTATGCTTAACCGTTATTTTGAGATGATTGTGGATATTGTTTTCAGCCATGGCGGCACGGTTGATAAGTACATCGGTGATGAGATCATGGTTCTCTTCGGCGCTCCTGTTGAAATGGATCATCCGGCAGACAGGGCAGTAGCCTGCGCGCTGGAGATGCAGTCCGCGCTTGAGAGCTTCAACCTGGACAGGGAGCAACATGGTGATGATGAAATAGAGATCGGTATTGGCATCAACTCGGGAGAGGTGGTTGTTGGTGCCATTGGCTCAAGCCAGACCATGCAATACACCTGTATTGGCGATGCTGTAAATGTTGCATCCCGCCTGACTGATATGGCAAAACCGGGCCAGGTTGTTATCAGTGAGCACACACTTGCCGACCTGACGAGCAAGGCGGAGTATGAGGAGTTGCCACCTGTTCCACTGAAGGGAATCGATGGTGATATAAAGAGCTATCTGATCAGAGAGCTGTTGACGGATACAAAGCCTCCCAAATAGCCCTTCACCACTCTTTCCATAGCATCGGAAACCGGATTCTCCTGTGATCTAAAGCTGGCTTTTTCAACCGGAATTTGAGACATTTCCTCTGCATAATTTCTTTGGAGGGATCCCATGTCCGCATTGACGCAGTCTCCGGCCTGGAAAGCACTGTCAGCACACTATGAAAGCATCTCTAAGATTCATATGCGGCAGCTGTTCGATGACGACCCTGAACGTTTTGACAGATTTTCCCTTAGATTCAAGGATATTCTGCTCGACTACTCAAAGAACCGTTGTAACAAAGAGACGATGGAGCTTCTGGTTGAGCTTGCCCGCGAGGCTGGCCTGAGGGGAGCTATTGATCGCATGTTCAGTGGTGAAAAGATCAATAACACTGAAGGGCGTGCTGTTCTGCACACCGCCCTGAGGAACCGATCCAATCGCCCCGTCATGGTAGATGGTGAGGATGTGATGCCGGGTGTGAATGATGTGCTGGCGCGCATGCGTGAATTTACCAACAGGGTTCGTGACGGGCAGTGGCTTGGCTCTACCGGCAAGCCGATCACCGACATTGTCAATATCGGCATCGGTGGCTCCGACCTTGGCCCGGTCATGGTGTGTGAGGCATTGAAACCTTTCGCACAGGAGGGGCTGAAGGTTCACTTTGTATCCAATGTCGATGGTACGCAGATTGTAGAAACCTTGAAGGGACTGAGCCGGGAAACAACGCTCTTTGTTATTGTTTCCAAAACCTTTACTACACAGGAGACCATTGCCAATGCCAAAACCGCACGTGACTGGTTTCTGACCCGGGGCGGAAGCAAGGTGGCGGTAGCCAAACATTTTGTGGCGGTATCCACCAATGCCAGGGCTGTACAGAATTTCGGCATTGATGCTGACCATATGTTTGAGTTCTGGGACTGGGTGGGTGGCCGCTACTCTCTCTGGTGTGCTGTGGGTCTCTCCATCGCCCTCTATGTCGGTATGGATAACTTTGAGAAGCTGCTTTCGGGTGCACACGATATGGATGAGCATTTCCGCAGTGCACCGTTTGAAGAGAACATGCCTGTTGTTTTAGGGGTTCTGGGGGTCTGGTATAACAACTTCTTCGGTGCTGATTCACATGCAATTCTTCCTTATGATCAGTATATGCACCGCTTCCCGGCCTACTTTCAGCAGGGAGACATGGAGAGTAACGGCAAGTGCATCACGCGTGATGGTGAGACGGTTGATTATTCGACCGGACCCATCATCTGGGGTGAACCCGGCACCAATGGCCAGCACGCTTTTTATCAATTGATTCATCAGGGAACGAAACTGGTTCCAACCGATTTTCTGGCACCGATAGACACCAAAAATCCGATCGGGCAGCACCATACACTGCTGCTATCCAACTTCTTTGCGCAGACAGAGGCACTGATGCTGGGGAAAAGTGAGGATGAGGTGCGGGCTGAGCTTGAAGCCGAAGGGCTGAGCGGTGATGCCCTTGAGACACTGTTGCCACATAAGGTGTTTCCGGGGAACAGACCCTCCAATTCGATCCTGTTTCAGAAGCTGTTCCCTGAAACTCTGGGTGCACTGGTTGCCATGTATGAGCACAAGATCTATGTGCAGAGTGTGATCTGGAACCTCAACGCTTTTGACCAGTGGGGAGTTGAGCTCGGTAAACAGCTGGCCCGGAAAATTCTTCCTGAACTGATGCTGGACGATGAAGTGACAAGCCACGACAGCTCAACCAACGGGCTGATCAATGAGTATAAATCCAGACGAATGGATTAACTTCAGTTTTTATCCTTTGGGCAAAGTAAGCCTCTACCGGAGGGTGGTATATGAAATCCATATTTAAGCTGGCACTGCTGCTGAGTGCCATGTTTCATGCCTCCTCTGCCTATGCCACTGAAAATGGTGCGGATGAGCTGTTTGGAACTGTTAATGGTTATATGGCACAGGTTCTGTTTTTTGATGTCATGCCGGGTGAAGGAAACATGCCATTTATTGTGGGCTGGCTGATTGTCGGCGCGGTCTATCTCACTGCTCGTTTTGGGTTTATCAATGTTCGGATGATGGGGCATGCCTTTGATATCATTCGGGGAAAATATAAATCCCCTGATGACAGAGGTGAGGTTTCACCTTTTCAGGCACTGACCACAGCCCTGTCGGCTACGGTTGGGCTGGGAAATATCGCTGGCGTTGCCATTGCGATTATTATTGGAGGGCCTGGCGCTATTATCTGGATGGTGATTGCCGGTTTCTTTGGTATGACCTCCAAGTTTACCGAAGTGACGCTGGGCCAGATGTATCGAGAGTTTCGTTCTGACGGACACATCATGGGTGGAGCCATGGAGTATCTCTCCAAGGGGTTTGCCGAAAAAGGCATGGCAGGCACGGGGCGGGTGCTGGCGATTTTGTTTGCTATCCTCTGTATTGGCGGATCGCTGGGTGCTGGCAATGCTTTTCAGGTATCTCAGGCGTTGGGCGCTGTGCAGCAGCAATTAGGCTTTGCAGATGATATGCGCTGGGTGTTTGGCGTCTGTATGGCAGTTGCCGTAGGTGTAGTGATTATTGGTGGTATTCGTCGCATTGCCCATGCTGCGGAGGCCATTGTACCGAGCATGGTGATTATTTATCTCTCTGCCTGCATATGGATTATCCTCTCCAATGCATCGTTGATTCCTGAGGCGTTTTCGGTCATCTGGAACGGTGCTTTTTCACTTGAAGCAGGCTTTGGCGCACTGATCGGTGTGATTGTACAGGGCTTTAAACGTGCAGCCTTTTCAAGTGAAGCCGGTATTGGCTCGGCAGCCATTGCCCACTCTGCCGCATCGGTAAAATATCCTGTACGCCAGGGCTTTGTCGCGCTCTACGAACCCTTTATTGATACCATTGTAATCTGCACCATGACCGCTCTGGTGATCGTGATTACGGGTGTTTACAGTGCACCTGAGCATGCTGCACTAGTTGAGGCTAAGCAGGGCGCTGCCTTGACAGCTGCAGCTTTTGGCTCGGTTATTTCATGGTTTCCAATCATTCTCTCCATCTCGGTTGTACTTTTTGCGTACAGCACGATGATCTCCTGGTCATATTATGGAGAACGTTGCTGGACATATGTTTTTGGTGAGAAGTTCTCGATGGTTTATCGGGTGATATTTTTGCTATTTATTGTTCTTGCATCATTTGTGAGTGCAGGAAACATTCTGGACTTCAGTGATCTTCTGATTCTCTCCATGGCATTTCCAAACTTTATTGCGCTCTATTTGTTACAGGGCAAAGTATCTGATGCACTGAAAGAATATATGGCTAAACTTCGCAGTGGTGAACTGGATCGGGAAGTGGGCCGGTAGCAGCATCGAATGAGACAGAGGAGAACAACTGCTCATGGCCCTGATAATTACCGATGACTGTATCAACTGTGCAGTATGCGAGCCTGAGTGCCCCAATGAGGCCATCTTTGAAGGTGAGGAGATTTATGAGATCAATCCCGATCTGTGTACGGAGTGTGTGGGCCATTTTGATGTGCCTCAGTGCCAGCTGGTCTGTCCGGTGGACTGCATCCCCCAGGATCCGGAGCGTCCTGAATCCGGGGATCAGTTGATGGAGAGATACAGAGCTTTGACAGGGCAGGCGTAAGCGATGAATGCAGCAGAGCGGGGTGAACTGTTTATTGTTTCCGGGCCATCCGGCAGTGGCAAATCAAGCCTCTGTGATGCACTGCTGAAACAGAGCCCGAACCTCTATCTCTCCATCTCCTGCACGACAAGAGAGCCGAGGCCCGGTGAAGCCGATGGGCGGGAGTATCACTTTTTAACCAGAGAGCTGTTTGAGGCCGAGCGGGGTGAAGGAGCCTTTCTTGAGTGGGCAGATGTACATGGAAACCTCTATGGCACCCGAAAACCTGATGTCGAGGCAGCCCTTGACAGTGGCCTGGATATTCTGCTTGAGATTGACTGGCAGGGCGCTGCACAGGTGGCGGAGAAAATAGAGGGTGCTTTCCGCATCTTTATTATGCCTCCAACTCTCGAAGTGTTGAAAGAGAGGCTCATCTTACGAGGACAGGATGATGCTTCGACTGTAGAAAAGCGCTTTAAAGCTGCCGAAAGTGAGATGCAACACGCCGGTGAAGCACACTACCAGATTGTGAATGACCGGTTTGAAGATGCGCTGGAAGAGATCCAGACTATATATGAGAATAATCATTCGTGACTTTTAAATCATGCTTGATATGCTCGTCACGATTCTTGGAGGTAAATAACCCATGGCACGAGTAACTATAGAAGATTGCATTCGGCACTATCCCAACCGTTTTGAGATGGTCGTTCTCTCCTCAAAGCGTGCCCGCCAGCTGCTGAATGGCATGCCTCCGCTGATTGAGAATGAAGAGGGCGACAAGCCGCCTGTTCAGGCTCTGAGAGAGATGGGTGAAGGCCACATCACGTGGGAGACTGTGTTTACGATGGATGAGCAGGAGCGTCTGCGTCTGGAAGCTGCCACATTTGAAGATGAGGTCGAGTAAAACTCAACCTCTCTTTTCCGGCTCTGGGATTGAATCCGATCTTTCATGAGCCGCATCTTTGAAATTACCGAAAAAGTACAGGCGTATTCACCGAAGGCTGACATAGATCTGATTAATCGCGCCTATGTCTTTGCCGCCCAGGCTCATAAAGACCAGCGGCGGAGCTCAGGTGATCTCTACATGACCCACCCTCTGGCTGTGGCGAATATTCTGGCCAGTCTGAATCTGGATGTGGATAGCATTGTCACCGCACTTCTCCACGATACCGTTGAAGATACCCATGTCACACTGGATGATGTGCGGGTTCGTTTTGGTGATGAGGTGGCACGACTGGTTGATGGCGTGACCAAGATCGGGCAGATCCATTTCCACTCATCAGAGCATAAGCAGGCTGAAAATTTCCGTAAGATGATTCTTGCCACGGCACAGGATCTTCGCGTCCTGCTGATCAAGCTGGCCGATCGCCTGCACAACATGCGAACACTCGGTTTTATGCGGGAGAAGAAGCGCAGGCAGATATCGGAAGAGACGATGGAGCTTTATGCACCGCTTGCCCACCGTCTTGGTATTCACTGGGTCAAGCAGGAGATGGAAGATCTGGCTTTTTCACATCTGGAGAGTGCCTCCTATAAAGAGCTTCTGGGGTTGATGAAGGGGAAGCTGGAGTTCCTGCATCGGACGCGTGAAAATCTGGAGGGACTGCTGCAGGAGGCGCTGGATCGCCAGGGAATTGAGGCTGAGGTCTATGGTCGCATGAAGCACCTCTACAGCATCCATGATAAAATGAAGCGTAAACATGTAGATTTTAATGAGATTTATGATCTGATTGCTTTCCGGATCATTGTTGAGGATACACCCGCCTGTTACCACACGCTGGGTGTGATTCACAGCCTCTACCGTCCTGTTCCGGGGCGTTTTAAGGATTATATCGCCCTGCCAAAACCGAACGGCTATCAATCACTGCACACCTCGGTGATCGGGCCGGATAACCACCGTATTGAGATTCAGATACGAACGGCATCCATGCATAGCTATGCCGAGGATGGTGTGGCAGCCCACTGGCTCTATAAGGATGGGCGTGCGAATGAAGAGGATCATAAACACTTCCAGTGGTTGAAACAGCTTACTGAGCTGCTACAGCAGACAGAGAATCCCGGAGAGTTCATGGAGAGTGCACGGCTGGATCTCTTTGTACAGGAGGTCTATGTGTTCAGCCGGGATGGCGATATTTATGCGCTGCCACGCGGTGCAAGGCCGCTCGATTTTGCCTATGCGGTTCATACTGATGTAGGACACCACTGTATGGGTGTCCGGATCAATGGCGAGATAGCAGACTTTAAGGCCCGTATCAGGAATGGTGACCAGATTGAGGTGTTGACCAATCCCGACCAGACACCCAGCCGCCAGTGGCTTCAGTATGTGAAGACACCCAGGGCAAGACAGGCGATCCGGCAGTGGTTCAGGCGGCAGGAGCGGGATGACAGTATCAGGATCGGCGAGAGAATTCTGAAGAACTCCTTTGGCAAGGGTGATCTGGAGGAGTCAGTCATTGAGTCACTGCAGTGCAGCAGCATGGGTGAGTTAAAAGAGAAACTCGGGCGTGGCGATCTTCCGCTTGATACGCTTCTCGGAGCCATCGATAAGGATTCAACGCGTCCTCTGCAACTGAAAGGGATGGGCCGGTCACTGATGAGTGCTGCAGCATGTTGCCATCCGATTCCCGGAGACCCTGTACTGGGCTATATAGAGTCAGGTAAAGGGATGATCATTCACCATCGTAACTGCCTTAATATTCCGAGAAATGCAAAAAATCACTGGATTGAAGTTAATTGGGGTTCGGAGAAGGGGCGCCTCTACCCGACTGGTATTGAGATACGCAACCACAATCAGCGTGGCATGCTGGCCAACATCTCGGCAATCATTGCAGAGGCTCAGGCAAATATTGAGGATCTGAAGATCGAGCAGCGTGGTGGCTCCATCGCCAGCCTGAAAATTCTGGTTGAGGTTGAAGACCGGGATCATCTGGCGAAGGTGCTGCGTAACATTAAAGCTCTGGATGGTGTGGTCACTGTGAGCCGGCGTAACCAGGTAGGGCTGGGTCAGGAGATTCATGCAAGAGGTATTGGTGCTGCAATTAAAGGCATGGTCTCTTTGGGTAAACGCAGCCTCTTTAAGTCACAGTCCGGATCAAAAAAGGAAGAGTAAATGAAAGAGATTCAGGTTATTCACAGTGATCAGGCACCAAAGGCAGTGGGTCCGTACAGTCAGGCGATGGTGCATGATGGTCTGCTCTATACATCGGGCCAGATTGGTCTTGATCCGGCAGCGGGAGTCCTGGTTGGTGAAGGTGTTGAGCTGCAGGCCAGACAGGTAACCAGGAACCTCTCTGCGGTGCTTGATGCTGCAGGGGTATCGGTTTCAGATATTATTAAGGTGAATATCTACCTGACTGACATGGATGATTTTCCACTGGTCAATGCCATCTATGCTGATTGGCTGGCAGAGCATCGTCCTGCCAGAGCCACGGTGGCAGTGGCGGCACTGCCGCTGGCTGCAAAGGTTGAGATGGATCTGATTGCAAGGGTTGCATAGAAAAACGACATAAAAATTTCCGTATGAGTGACTCTCTGAAAGATCTGTCACTCCTGTTTAATAGGGTAGAGAAACAACCCTGCCATTTATCGTGACAACACCGGCGCTCATCCTGAGTCCTGATTTCAGAGATCCACCATCTATTTTCAGATAACCACGATCCAATAGTGGTTGAATCTGGCTTTTCATTGTGGCTTCAGGAATAAGCTCCAGAGGCAGTGAGAGCCCGGCATCCAGATCTATGATTGATTTCAGATAGGGGATGTTCATCAGTGATGAGGGGTTTGTTTTCGGCAGGCTAAAATGGAAATGCCCAATAACCTCACCATCCGGTGTGTTGAAATAGAGCCTCTCCATATCGATCAC
>WSZY01000062.1 GCA_013139875.1 Mariprofundaceae bacterium
TGGTTTCTCTTTGCTCACCGGATCATCCATGCCCGTAGCCATCAGCGCCAATGCCTGCGTTCAAGCTGGAACCATGTCAGAGTAAGAAACAGTATCGTAACTGCAAGCAGGGCACCGGCATTATCCAGACCGATCACCCCGCGCAGCATCAACTGGTAGTGTGACAGCGGTGCAACAGCAACAAGAAAATTCTGAGCCTGTGGAGAGAGGGTTGGCATCGCCTGCATCATGATAAAGAGCCCGAACAACATGCCGAATCCGATGACATAGGCGACAACGGCATGGCTGGTCAATGCCGAGGCATAGAGTGAGATGGCCACATAGCAGGCGGTGAGCATAAACAGTGCAAGATAGGCTGCTGCCACCTGCCCCCCATCCAGATTGCCGATCAGCGCAAGCGTTGCCGGATAGAAGAGGGTCAAGGCAAGAAGTGCCGAGACCTGCACCACTACAGCAAGAAATTTCCCTGCCACGATATCGACAGTGCGTACCGGCATCGTTGCCAGCAGTTCAAACGTACCACTACGCTGCTCATCAGAGAGCATCCGCATGGTCATGGCGGGAATAAAGAACATCAGCAGCAGAGGCATCACACCGAAATAGCCGCGCATATCAGCCTGTCCGACCAGAAAGAGATGGTTACCGAAGAAAAATCCTGCCGCAAGAAGAAAGGCTGTTGCCACCACATAACCCAACGGCGTATCCAGTGCGATGCGCCACTCCTTCCCGCAGATGGCCAGTGCCCTGTTCACTCCCCCTCTCATGCTCCCCCTCCGGTAAGCTTACGGAACACATCTTCCAGCGTGGCCTGCTCTGAATGCATTTCAAGAATAACAGCACCGCAGGAAACCGCTGCATGGAACAGTGCTTCAGCCAATGGATAATCAGGGTCAGGATGGTGGATAGCATAACTGTGAGGGGCGTCAATATCTCTTAGCTCTACCCCGACCTCCTCAACACTCTCCCTTAGCAGATCAAACACCACCTCGGATGAGGCCTTGAAAGTGACGTAAAGCAGTGCCTCGCCGCGAGCCTGCCGTGACAGCTCCCTGGCCGTCCCCATTACCTGAAGCTGCCCCTTATCAATAATCATCATCCGGTCACAGACTGCCTCCACTTCAGGCAGGACATGTGAGGAGAGTAGAACTGTTCGTTTCTCTCCAAGCCGCCTGATCAGCTTTCGAATCTCAACAATCTGATTGGGGTCAAGCCCGGTTGTCGGCTCATCAAAGATCAGACAGGCAGGATCATGCAGCATGCTTGCAGCAAGCCCGACCCGTTGCCGAAACCCTTTGGACAGCTCATCAATCCGGCGGTACATCACATGCTCGAGACCACACAACGCTCCCATTTCACGGATACGGTCAGCCAGTGCGGCATCCATCAGGCCATGCATGGAACCGATGAATTTCAGGTGTGAACAGACATCAAGATCAGAATAGGAGGGTGCATTCTCCGGCAGATAACCCACCTTCCTGCGAACCTTAATGGAGTCCTGCAGAGAGACACCATCGACAAAAGCTTCGCCTGATGAGGGGGGAAGAAAACATGTCAGCATTTTCATGGTGGTTGATTTGCCGGCACCATTTGGACCAAGCAGGCCCATCACCTCACCCTTGCGGACATGAAAACTCAAATCCTCAACAGCAAATTGCTCACCATATTTTCGACAAAGATGATTGGCCTGTATCATAGAGACAGCATGGTAGAAGTGTGAACGGTCAGGTCAACAATCCCGGAATTTATAAACAAAAAAGAGGGACGCATTTGCGCCCCTCTTTTTAAAGATTAAACCGAATCCGGTCAGCGATTCAGAAACAGTGCGTTGTTAATATTCTCAATGCTCAGAATGCCTGTCTGCTTGCCATCATTGACAACAGGGATGCGGCGCAGGTTTTTCAGCCCCATAAAAGAGGCGGCTTTCAATACCGAATCACCGGAGGAGATCGTAACCGGGTTCGATGTCATCACGTCAGCAACCTTCATCTTGAGCATCTTTTCATAATTTTCTTCCATCGCTTCAAAATCACGGGCATGCAGTGTGTCATGAATGTATTCACCCTGATCCGGATAGAGTGGTAACATAACGTCACGAACTGTTACGATTCCGGTTAAATTTCCATCAGCATCTGTAACTGTAACCAGTCCGATATTATGCATGACCATCTGACAAACGACCTCTTTCAGTGAATCATCCCTGGAGACTGATATCACCTCACTGCTCATAGCCTGACTTACTTTCATAACAATTTTCCCTCCGGGTTATTAAATGACCTACATAAACTAGCATGCTCTTCCAATGTGTAAAGCCGCATCCGGCAAAGTCAGCCGGCAGGTTAACTGAAAAGATGGCGCAACTTGTAACCGGCACTGCCAACCAGCCCCCGCTCCCTGGGCGAAACTTCATAGAGCGTGCTGACACCCACACCTTTCAGTGTCAGATTCCGTGGCGAACCAATCACAATATCATCCGAATAGTCACGAATCTTTGTATGGATCAGGCCATAGACAATCTCATCGATAAGTACCTGGTTGGTCTTGGCAATCCCCTCAATCCGAGCGCCTTTATCCATCGCATGGCCGATATAATCCTTGGCTACTCCCGGAATTTCCTTCACATAGCCGCAGGTAATTCCAATCCGACAATCCATTTTGCCAACAATCTTTTTCAGTTTTTTCCTCTCGTTATCGATACTGCTCACCATTAACATCGCTGCCAGAACCGAATCGATAGCCGTCTCAAACACTGCCATCACACCATCGCCCAGCCGCTTCACTACCGTTCCGTTGTTCCTGATCACAGCCTGCTCACAGATATCACAGAACATACGGTTACGCATAAACCCCTTGGTATGCCCCATATCGCGTTTGTACTGGGTGGAACCGACCAGATCGGTAAACATGATGCATTTGTAGTAATCCGGTGTTGTCGCAATCACATGCGCCACATCTTCAATAATGGCATCAAGAT
>WSZY01000063.1 GCA_013139875.1 Mariprofundaceae bacterium
TGGTCAGGATATAGGCCTCAGCCTTGAATTTGGTGTGTGGCGTGATTGATTTCGGCTTGGCCAGAACCTGACCACGCTCAACATCTTCACGCTTGGTACCACGAAGAAGAACACCAACATTGTCGCCTGCTTCACCGCGATCAAGCAGCTTGCGGAACATCTCAACACCGGTACAGGTGGTAACTGCAGTATCTTTAATACCAACAATCTCAAGCTCGTCACCCACGTTAACAACACCGGACTCAATACGGCCTGTTACAACAGTACCACGACCGGAAATTGAGAAAACATCTTCAATTGGCATCAGGAACGCTTTATCAATCGCACGCTCAGGCGTCGGAATGAACTCATCAACAGCCTTCATCAGCGCTTCAATGGCAGGAACACCAATATCGGAAGTATCGCCTTCCAGTGCTTTCAGTGCAGAACCGATGATGATCGGAGTGTCGTCACCCGGGAAATCGTATGAATCAAGAAGTTCGCGAACTTCCATCTCTACAAGCTCAATCAGCTCTTCATCATCTACCATGTCCGCCTTGTTCAGGAAAACCACCAGATGAGGTACGTTTACCTGACGGGCAAGAAGCACGTGCTCACGCGTCTGTGGCATCGGACCATCAGCAGCTGATACAACCAGAATGCCGCCATCCATCTGTGCAGCACCGGTGATCATGTTCTTTACATAGTCAGCATGGCCAGGACAATCCACGTGGGCGTAGTGACGGGCTTCGGTCTCATACTCAACATGAGCGGTTGCAATAGTAATGCCGCGCTCACGCTCTTCAGGTGCACCATCAATATCAGCGTAGTCTTTAAACTCAGCCATACCCTTCGCAGCCAGAACCTTCGTGATCGCTGCAGTCAACGTGGTCTTACCATGATCAACGTGGCCAATGGTGCCAATGTTTACGTGCGGCTTATTACGCTCAAACTTTTCTTTGTACATGATTTCTCCTTATCCTTTCACACTAGCGACGATTTCTAGCGCAATATTCTTCGGGACTTCTTCGTAGTGCACAAATTGCATGGTGTAAGTAGCACGACCCTGCGACATAGAGCGCAGGCTGGTTGAATAACCGAACATTTCTGAGAGCGGGACTTCAGCGTCTATCACTTTAGCAATACCACGATCATTCATGCCCATAATCTTGCCACGGCGGCGGTTCAGATCGCCCACAACATCACCCATATAATCTTCGGGTGTTACCACTTCAACTTTCATCATTGGCTCAAGAATGACCGGCTTACATTGCTGACAACCGGCACGGAAACCCATGGAAGCGGCGATCTTGAACGCCATTTCAGATGAGTCGACATCATGATAAGAGCCGTCAACCAGCGTCACCTTGATATCTACCATCGGGAAGCCGGCCACAACACCATTCTGCATCGCCTCTTCACAACCCTTGCCAACAGCGGGGATATATTCACGGGGAACAGAACCACCGGAAATTGCATCAACAAACTCAAACCCGGCACCGCCAGCTTCAAGTGGTTCAATTTCCAGCCACACATGACCGAACTGACCACGGCCACCGGACTGACGCACAAACTTGCCTTCAACCTTGGTGTTACCACGAATGGTTTCACGATAAGCCACCTGAGGCTTGCCAATATTTGCATCAACATCGAATTCCCGCTGCATACGGTCAACGATAATCTCCAGATGAAGCTCGCCCATGCCGGAGATAATGGTCTGGCCGGACTCTTCATCGGTATTCACACGGAAAGAGGGATCTTCTGCAGCAAGCTTACCAAGCGCTACACCCATCTTCTCCTGATCCACCTTGGTCTTCGGCTCAATGGCCACAGAGATCACGGGCTCGGGGAACTCCATGCGCTCCAGAACTACAGGCTTATCCTGATCACAAAGTGTATCACCGGTCGTTGTAAGCTTCAGGCCTACAGCAGCAGCGATATCACCGGAACGAACTTCTTTGATTTCAGTACGATCATTGGCATGCATCTGCAGAATACGGCCGATGCGTTCACGCTTGTTTTTCACGGAGTTCAATACATAAGAGCCAGCTTCAAGCGTGCCGGAATAGACACGGAAGAAGGTCAGGGTTCCTACGAACGGGTCAGTCATCACTTTAAATGCCAGCGATGCAAACGGCTCATCATCAGATGATTTTCGGATTACTTCTTCATCGGAGTCAGGAAGCACGCCCTTGATCGCAGGAACGTCAACAGGTGCAGGCATGAAATCAACCACAGCATCAAGCAGGGTCTGCACACCCTTGTTTTTAAATGCTGTACCACAAAGCACAGGAATTACTTCAATATCAAGCACAGCCTTACGGATACACTCTTTCAGAGCGGCTTCAGAAACCTCTTCACCTTCAAGATATTTCTCCATCAATGCTTCATCATAAACTAGAACTGAATCCAGAAGATTCTCACGATACTCTTCAGCCTG
This sequence comes from Mariprofundaceae bacterium, assembly GCA_013139875.1. Taxonomy (GTDB): domain Bacteria; phylum Pseudomonadota; class Zetaproteobacteria; order Mariprofundales; family Mariprofundaceae; genus WSZY01. Next base: position 2,420 of record WSZY01000063.1, read on the forward strand.
GGCTACCAGATCAGCTGGAATATCTTCAACAGCGTACTCAGAACCCATGGCCTCATCGTTCCAGACAATCGCCTTCATACGAACCAGATCAACCACGCCCTTGAAATTCTCTTCAGCACCGATCGGGATATTCAGGGGAACCGCATTGTGACCCAGACGGTCTGTAATCTCACCAACCACACGGAAATATTCCGCGCCGGTACGATCCATCTTGTTTACAAATGCGATACGAGGAACGCTGTAACGATCCGCCTGACGCCAAACAGTCTCAGACTGTGGCTCAACACCACCTACAGCACAGAAGACGCCCACAGCGCCATCAAGAACACGCAGGGAACGCTCTACTTCAATGGTAAAGTCAACGTGGCCGGGTGTATCAATAATATTAATCAGGTGATCATCCCAGGTGCAGGTTGTCGCTGCGGATGTGATGGTAATACCACGCTCCTGCTCCTGCTCCATCCAGTCCATGGTGACTGCACCATCATGAACTTCACCAATTTTATGGGATACGCCGGTATAGAAGAGAATACGCTCAGTTGTTGTGGTCTTACCCGCATCAATGTGAGCCATAATGCCAATATTACGCACGCGCTCAAGTGGTGTCTTTCTAGCCACGATCAACTTCTCCTCTTACCGAATCTATTTAGAACAAATAAAGCTTAAATATTAAAACTAACTAACAACTACCAGCGGAAATGTGAGAACGCCTTGTTTGCTTCCGCCATACGGTGGGTCTCATCACGCTTCTTGAAAGCAGCGCCACGCTCATTTACCGCATCAATTATCTCATTGCCCAGACGCTCAGCCATGGTGTGCTCAGAACGTTTGCGTGAATACTCAATCAACCAGCGTACAGCCAGTGACTGCTGACGACGATCGCTAACTTCAATTGGAACCTGATAGGTAGCGCCACCCACACGGCGGGACTTTACCTCTACCAGTGGACGCACTGCTTCAAGCGCGTTGTGCAGGCAAACCAGAGCATCAGTCCCGGTCTTCTGGGCTGCAGGCTCCATGGCGCCATATACAATATTCTCAGCCTTGGCCTTTTTGCCATCCAGCATGACCTTATTGACGACCGTCGACACCTTTGCATCACCATACTTGGCATCCAGAGTGATTGGACGACGCGTGACAGGACCTTTACGTGGCATAACTCAAACTCCTCGACTTACTTCGGACGCTTGGCGCCGTACTTGGAACGCGCCTGCTTACGACCTTCAACACCGGTAGTATCCAAAACACCACGAAGAACATGGTAACGCACACCCGGCAAATCCTTTACACGGCCGCCACGAATAAGAACAACCGAGTGCTCCTGAAGCTTGTGGCCTTCACCCGGGATATATGCAGTCACTTCATGACCATTGGTCAGGCGTACACGAGCCACTTTACGCAGTGCGGAGTTAGGCTTCTTAGGTGTTGTTGTATACACACGTGTACAGACACCACGACGCTGCGGGCATGCCTGCAGTGCCGGAACCTTGTTGATCTTCCGCTTATCCTTACGGCTCTTACGAACCAGTTGGTTAATTGTTGGCATCGTTACCTCTTCTCCAAACTAAACCCTTCCTAAAACATGGCACCGGATTCAGGCCGCATCTCGAAGGGTCGCGAACCATAGTGGCGCATCCTTTCGCTGTCAACCGCTTCTCAAAGGGCAATTTTAAGCCTCTGCAAATCAGTTGCAGACAGCCGCCTGAGCGGCCGGACATCGCTACCTTTGCGAAGCCTTTGAATGCTTTAGAAAGAGGTATTGCTGATACTCCTCCATCTCCATCTTGCCCAGGATGTAGAGCTCATAGTCGGCCCGGGTATCCGCATCTGCCTCAATGCCGTCCTGTAGCTGATGCAGCTGAACCACCTTCCTTCGACGCCCGGACTCATCCTCATCAACGCTATTGGTACGTTTCATCGCTGCTTCGCGCCACTCATCCGCAGTTTTATAATCCATACAGATATCTCAACCGGCTACCCCGGTGCTCCATCCACCCTCGGGCGAACCAGATAAGGAGTGTAGATCCACACAAAGGTGGAGAAGGCCAGTATCCACCCTGCTGCAGCGATAAGCAGGGCCACTTCCGTAAAAGACGGGAAAAGAATCGGTATAAGCACCCGAATCAGAGCCGTAACCGCCAGCAACAGAAAAGCCCCCGCCACCGCAGGATGGGCTGACATCGGACGGCCTGTATGACCAAGTGCCACGCGTGCCATCATGCCCAGTGTAAACATACCAATCGCTCCAACAGTCCAGCCGTGGAGCGCCAGCAACTTTGAGCCGATACCAAAATCAGCCAGAGCCAGCAACAGAAAGCCTGCGACCAGCCAGCCATATGCCGTGTGTATCACCCAGAGCATCGGCTCACGCCATACTCCCCGACAGCTCCAACCATAGAGACGAACCGCATGCACTGCGGCAGCTGACACTGCCACCACGGCAGAAACAGGAGAGTCCGGAAACAGTTGCTCAACGAGTATCCAGAGCGCAATAACAGGAAGTGCCAGCGACTCAACCATTGGAAACGTTCGAATATCACTGTCTGAAGCGACACGCCCGGTAAAGAAGGGCATCACCCGCCCGGCAATCAGGGCCATCAGCATCAGAATAACCCCAACAGAAAACCAGAGTCCGTTCAGGGCATCGGACACCCCGAGCACCCCGGCATAGATCAATCCGTTTCCTGCAGCCATCAACAGCAAAAGCAATGGTACAGAGAGATTCCGCAGTTGTTTGGATTTTATGATCGGTCTTGCCACCGTCAGTGCCAGAGCCGGAAGGAATGCCATATCAATTAAAACAGTGAACCACTCCGGCACACCTGGAACTGCCAAAGCAACACGGCCGCTAAACCACAATAGAATCAGAGCCAGAAGCGCATAACCCCTGGCCGTCTCCATACCCGTCCAGTTCCGTACAGCAGTCAGAAGGAAGCCTGCAATGACAGCTACTGTATAACCGAAAAGCATTTCATGGGCATGCCAGAGCGGAAGCGGGAAATAGTTGCCATACGAAATTCCAGTCTGAATGCCAAAAACAGAGGTGGCCATCAGCAGAACAGCAAAGATGCCGGCAGCAAGAAAGAAGGGCCTGAAACCAAGTGCAAGCAGTGAGAATCCTCCCTTCTTTTCAACGGATGATTCTGAGGTCTGGATTGGAATATTCATGCGGCACACTCTATGTCCTGATCCGCTTGCAAACCACCTCCCGGATTGACCGGACCAACCACCCGATGACCGGACTATTATAATTTCCGGTGATAAAAAATTGGCACAGCCGTTTAAAAAGGTCAGATTGGTGTTGCAGACTCAGTCTGCATAACTCAAAATGGAAGGGAGTGCATTATGCATAACACTAATCAATTATTAAAAATACAACCCACACTTGAAGAGAGTTTCAACTCTCTGGATATTCAATATGATCACCAAAATAGCCTGGCCTGGTATTATACCCAGCCATACCCAAGGCCATGCTGTACACCAGCACTAATAGACGAAATACAACAGTGGTATGGACACTTAACAAATTTAGAAAACAACATGAGTCCTCCACAATATATTGCAATAGCATCAAAAATAAGAGGTGTTTTTAATTTAGGAGGTGATCTGAAACTGTTTGCTCAGTATATCAGAAGTCAGAACAGGGAAGCCCTGTTAAGCTACGCCATGTCATGTATAGACACCCTGTATTTAAATCATACCGGCTTGGGGAAAAATATTACGACAATCTCTTTGGTTCAGGGTGATGCCCTTGGTGGTGGCTTTGAATTTGCCATCTCCAGCAATGTTCTGATCGCCGAGCGTAGTGCAAAAATGGGTATGCCTGAGATCCTGTTCAATCTGTTCCCTGGCATGGGTGCCTACAGCCTTCTCTCCAGAAAGATTGGCTCGGGCATGGCAGAAAAGATGATCCTTGGTGGCAAGCTCTATACAGCTGAAGAGATGTATGAACTGGGTATTGTTGATGTGCTTGCTGAAGACGGCGAAGGAGAGAAAGCTGTTTTTGAATACATTAAAAAGCAGAATCGGGCCAGCAATGGCTATAGAGCTTTCCAGCAAGCCAAACGACACTGCAACCCAGTGACTTATGAGGAGTTGAAAAACATCGCTATCATTTGGGCTGATGCTGCATTGAAGCTATCCGATAAAGACCTGCGCATGATGGAACGACTCGTTGCCAGACAATCTTTAAAAGTCAGCCATGGTTAATATATTTGCCCGTGGGGCCTCCGGAACCAGCCGGGGCCCCTTGCAATCCGGAATATTCAAAAATTTACTCACAGCTGCTCAGATAACGATCAAACTCTTTATGACTTTTATCAAACAGATCCGCCAGTATAGCGGCATGACTCTCCATCCCGGAAGAGCTCAGATCACGCCGCCCTCGTTCCAGCTTATCACATATCTGATAAATTGAAGTTGCCCCTACCGTACCTGCACTACCCTTCAGGGTGTGAATAATATCCTGAAAGGAAGCACCATCACCTTCAGCAGCCGCATACTCAAGCGCAACAAGATGCTTCTCCCCCGCGCTTATAAACTTGTCCAGTAACTCCTGAACAAATCCCTCCCTGGTCGCAAACCCCTTCAACTCTTCGAGCGGCCCTATGTTGATGTGATGCCATACAGATTTCTCTTTAAGGGCCGGAAACGCCTGAACCACCCCGCCACCAGGCTCTTTTTCCGGTTGGGAGAACCCATCAAGAACCTTAATCAGATTTTTTGTCTCAATCGGCTTGGTCAGGTATTCATCCGCACCGGCATCCCTGCACTCTGCAATCATCTCCGGCAGAGCGTTGGCGGAAAGCATAATGATCGGAAGATGCCCCTCAAGCTCCATGAATCGGTATGCCTTCAGCACATCAAGACCGGAAAGATTCGGCATATTCATATCCAGAATGGCCAGATCAAATTCACCCTCCCGTTCAGTCAGGGCATCCAGAGCCTCCTCACCATCATCGACCATCAACACCCGGTTTCCCAGACGCTCAAGCAGTTCCCTGATCACCGTCTGGTTCACTTCATTATCTTCAGCCACAAGAATCCGCAGGCTTTTCGCATCATCCTTCTTCCTGTGATAGTCGGCCACTGTGGTCATGCCAGAGTCTACCTTCTTGCCGACACACGCCTCGTGAATCGCATTAAACAGCAGGGACTCATTAATTGGTGAGTGGAGCACAGAGGAGTAGCCTGCCTGTATCAATGCATCCAGATCACCTGCTTCAATGTGGGAATGAAGAAGAACCAGTGCAACATTGGAGTGCCACTCCTCCTCCTTCAATGTCTGTACAAAGTCTATTGCAGACATATTTAACCAATCCCCGTCGACAATTACGATATGGAAAGGGTCATCTGACTCATTGGCCTCCACAAGTTTTGAAAACAGCTTTGGAACACCATTCACAATCTCCAGGTACTGTCCCCAGCGGTTCAGTGGCGCCTGCACTTTGGGAAGCAGGTGATCACTCAGCAGGGCTATCACACGCGCATCCGAAAAAGAGACTGCTGCAATCTGCTCTTTGGCCATCTCCTGTTGCCGTTCAAACGGCAGCGTGAACCAGAACTCGCTTCCATGGCCCTCTTCACTCTTCACTCCAAGCTCGCCCCCCATTGCTTCTACCAGCTCTCTGGAGATCGTTGTCCCCAATCCTGTGCCACCGTATTTGCGTGTAACCGATGCATCTGCCTGAATAAAACTTCCGAATATTCTCTGCTGAGCCTCTTCTGTGAGACCGATGCAGGTATCGATTACCCTGAAACGAATCCAGACACGATCATCCGGACTCTCCTCCATCGGCTCAACAACCAGCTCCACCTTCCCCGCTTCAGTAAACTTCAATGCATTGCTGATAAAATTCATCAGAATTTGCCGGACATGGAGCTCATCCCCCTTCAACATAAAAGGAGTTGCCGGATCGACATGAGAGAAAAGGCGTAACCCCTTCTTCTCCGCCTGAGGCATAAAGCTACCCACCGTCCCTATGACCAGCTCATGCAGATCAAACGGCTTGATATCGATAATGAGCTTTCCGGCCTCGATCTTCGAGATATCGAGAATATCCTCAATCAGGGCCAGCAGGGTTTTCCCCGAGGACTGAACCATGGAGACAAACTTTTTCTGTTCTCTGTTAAGGGCAGTCATCGACAGAAGGTCGCTAATGCCAATAATGCCATGCAGCGGCGTACGGAGTTCATGACTCATATTAGCCACAAATCGTGACTTTGCCCGGCTGGCCTCCTCAGCAAATGCAATTGCATGATGCAGCTGTCGGATCAAAAGGATCATATACATCGGGACCACGGCAATAATGATTAAAAGGCCTATTCCAATTTGAAAATGCTGTGACCAAAAAGGAGAGATCGCCATTACAGTAACAAAACCCGCAAAAGACAAAACTGCTGCAAGCGCCAAATAATTGATCCCAAAACGAAAACCGTTTCCGGTAATCACCCACAGATAGACTGCAACAAATAGCGCCGACGTTTCATCTCCAAGAAGAATCATTCCCATGGTTGGCACCGTGGTATCTCCTATGACGCCGAAGATTTTCCGAAAATGATTTTCTGCAGGTGAAAAAAGAATCCATGTGAATATCACTATGGCTACAAGCAAATAGGTTCCAACAAGATTAAATGCCAGCCATGCATCAAAAGTATAAAGCAATATACAGACAACACTGACAAGAATCAGACGAACCTTAGCCTGATTAAACTCTCCGCCAGTATGATCTTGGATTCGGGATCGCAATATAGACAGTATGCCCATTATAATTGCTCCCCGTTACCATTCCTGATTCCCATTTTCAAATAGTAGCACAAGGAGAAGATGGCTTCACACAGCCATGTGGATTGTGATTATTCTATATCAATCTGAATAACACCCTGATCAATTCGAACCGGGAAGGTTTCGATATCTTCATAGGCGGGTGGCGTAAGTACTTTGCCGCTTCGGATACAGAAGCGTGCTCCATGGCGCGGGCAGATAATCTGATCGCCATCGCACACACCACTGGCAAGCTCTCCGCCATCGTGGGTGCAGACATCTTCAATCGCAAAAAATTCCCCATCAAGATTAAAAACGGCGATCTCGGCCACATCGGTCATGATAATTTTACGGTTTCCCGGAGTTAACTCATCAACTTTAGCAACATCAATCCACTCGGCCATCAGAACATTCCCCCTAAACTTGGTAAAATCCGGATCAATCTACTAAAATAAGCTAAAACATGCCGAGCTGGAGTTTGGCCTCATCACTCATCATTGAGCGATCCCATGGCGGATCAAACACGAGTTCCACATGCACATCCGAGACATTGGGCACACTCAGTACCTTCTGGCGAACATCATCAACAATGAATGGGCCCATACCACACCCCGGTGCTGTCAGGGTCATCAAAATATCCACATGATTTTTTCCATTATCGGTGTCCACCACATGACAATCATAGACAAGCCCCAGGTCAACGATATTAACCGGAATTTCCGGGTCATAGCAGGTTTTAAGTACGTTCCAGAGTTCCTCTTCGCTGACCGGACCTTCAGCAGCAGGCCTGCTCTCCGGCTTTTCAACCATTTCAGCCTCTGTAATACCCAGAGCATCTGCATCCGTACCCTCAATCCTTGCCAGGTTACCATTCACAGCAACCGTATAACTACCGCCCAGCTCCTGGGTCATACGCACCTGCGCTCCTTCGGGAATCATCACGGGCGTGCCTAACGGGATCAGAACCGCATCCACGTCCCGGGTCACAACAATCATATCACCTGAAGTCATTGCCACACTCCACAGTAAAAAACATCATCGTCACTCCCGCATTCACGAAGAGAACGGAACCGGTAAAATATTTCGTATTCAACCTCATTCCGTCTTCGCCACATCGCTGTTATCTTCAATAGCCGATTTCAATGTATGCCAGCAAAGCGTGGCGCATTTGATACGGGCCGGGAACTCTTTCACGCCAGCCAGTACTGCCAACTTCCCGAGCACTTCTTCATCCGCTGCTTCAGACATGTCAGCCGTTGCCATAGCATGGAATGCTTTGAACAGGCGCTCAAATTCACTCACTGGCTTTCCTTTTAGCGCCTCTGTCATCAATGAGGCCGAAGCGGTGGAAATCGAGCACCCCTGCCCCTCAAACTTCACATCTTCAATAATACTGCTCTCATTGATTTGCAGATAAACATGCAGCTGGTCACCACACAGCGGGTTGTAACCCTCCGCATCATGGTTGCATGGCTCCAGTTTCCCGTAATTGCGTGGGCTTTTGGTATGGTCGATGATGACCTGCTGATACAGATCGGCTAAATCAAACACGGCTTGTTACCCCTGGCCCATGGCTTCCTGCCCCGGGGTAGATCCATGCACAGATCATGCAAACATATCCTGTGCTTTTTTAAGTGCGGCAAACAGTACATCCACTTCAGCTTCTCTGTTATAAATAGAAAACGATGC